>JALWSN010000319.1 GCA_027080245.1 Ignavibacteriales bacterium
CTTTTATTTGCTCCGCTGCGTCGTTAGGGCAGGCAGAAAATCCTACTTCCTTCAAGGCTCTTAAGTCGTTTAAATCGTCGCCAACAAATGCAACTTCGTTTAATTGTATTTCTAATTCTTTACAAATGTTGTTAACTGTTTCCAGCTTATCCCAAACTCCAATGTAACAATGCCTGACGTTCAATTTACCGGCTCGAGCAAAAATTATTTTTGATGTGTCGGTGGAAATAAACGCCGTTTCAATTCCTTTTTCTTTTAACAAGCGAACGGCCATACCATCTTTTACGTTGAATTTTTTTAGAGCCATTCCCGTTTCGTCGTAGTACAACCCGCCATCCGTCAGAACGCCGTCTACGTCGCAGCAAATTAACTTAATCCTATTGATTTTATTAAGGAATAGAGGATTCGAGTAACGTTCAAACACAAAAATTCTCCTTTAAATTCCAAAGGTTTTAATATACTAAAAACAAATCTAAAAAAATAGTAATTAATTTTTTATTTACATTGATATTTGAATCTAATATTTTTTATATTTCGATGATTCGATTGTGATTTTAAGCACAAATTGTTTAAAGGAATGATTAAAAACTTCAAACCATTTACCTCTTTTCAAATTCCATTTAACAGTGGTTACGGAAAAACTTTCTCTACGCATTTTAACAAGCTCAACTTTGAGGGCAAAGAAAATAATACATTAATTAAATTAACTAAACCATTAACTAATTTAAGGGATGTCCTATGTCAAGACTCTACAAACTAACGGTTTTGGTTAGCGTATTGCTAATGGCAGTTACGCTACAAGCCCAAAAACTTTACAAACTCTCGGGAGTTGTAAAGAGCGCCACAAACGGCGAAAAGCTTATTGGCGCCAACGTATATTTACAGGGCACAACCATGGGAGCAGCAAGCGACGAGAACGGTCGTTACACTATTAGAGCTCCGAAAGGCCGATATACTGTTATTTGCAGCTATATTGGTTTCGAAACCAAAAGGGTTAATATTAATTTAACCAACAACATGGCGTTGAATTTCACTCTGAAAGAACATGAATTCTCTCTTTCGGTAACGGTTGTTGCCGACAGGGCAAAAGAAAGAGAAACGCCTGTTGCATTTACCGATATTGAAAAGAAAGATATGGAATTCAAATTAGGTTCCAGAGATATTCCTCTGGTGCTAAATACAACGCCCAGCGTTTACGCAACCCAGCAGGGCGGCGGCGCCGGCGACGCTCGTATTAACATCCGCGGTTTCGACCAAAGAAACGTTGCTATTATGATTAACGGCGTGCCGGTAAACGACATGGAAAACGGTTGGGTTTACTGGTCGAACTGGGACGGACTTGGCGACGCCTCAAACTCCGTTCAGGTTCAGAGAGGACTTTCCGCCGTTAATTTAGCCACTCCTTCAATCGGCGGTACAATGAACATCATTACCGACCCCGCCGCTTTGAAAGCCGGCTTTAAATTCAAACAAGAAATTGGAAGCGGAAACTTCAATAAAAAGAGTTTGTTCGTTAATTCCGGCTTGGTGGACGGAAAATATGCTTTCAGTTTTGGCGGCGTTCGCAAAACCGGCGACGGCTTCATCGACAAAACTTGGACCGACGCTTGGGCATACTACTTTGGCGCAAGCTACAATATTAATTCCAAAAACAGACTGGAACTTTACGCTATTGGCGCGCCTCAGAGGCACGGACAAAATCTTTACAGGCAAAACATTGCGGCTTACAGCCACGAATACGCCAAAGAATTAGGCTATTCGCAAGAAGCTTTGGATCATTTCCCCGAAAGAGGAAGATTTTACAACGAAAACTGGAATTCCGTTAGTTCTTCCTACAATGGGAAACAATTCTGGGATGGACAAACTCATGAAAGATACAGCGCTAATTTCATTAACGAAAGAGAAAATTACTATTCCAAACCACTGGTTAACTTAAACTGGTATTCGCAATTTTCCGACAAGTTCAGCCTTTACACTACATTGTACTATTCCGGCGGCGTTGGCGGCGGTTCGGGAACATTGGGACATTTGTCCTGGGATTATTCCGGTCCTTCCCGCGTGGCGGATTGGGACGCTACAATTGCGGCTAACAGAGCTAACATCGACACCACTACAGGCAAAGCCGTTTCCAAAGGTATTTTAAGAAACAGTGTTAACACTCAGTGGACAATTGGCGCTATCTCCAAAGCTTACTACAAAGTTAACGACAATTTCAAAACTTCTTTTGGAATTGATTGGAGAACCGCTAAAATTAACCATTATCGCGAAGTAAGAGACCTCTTAGGCGGCGATTATTTCTTGAACGTTGACTATCGCGGTAATCCTTACAATCAATTCGAAGATACTCAGGCTAAGAGAATTAAACACTTAGGCGATAAGATTAACTACTACAACACCAATACGGTTGATTGGTTCGGCGTTTACGCTCAAGGCGAGTACACGAAGGACAAAATTTCGGCTTACGGAATGGCCGGTTACTCCGTAATTAAATATTCCTTGACCGACCACTTCAAGACCGCAAAGAAATTAGCCGACGGTTCGCCCGATTTAAGCAGCGGCGAATTGTTCTTGCAGTCCGATTGGATTTCAGGTTATCAGATTAAAGGCGGTGCGGATTACAGAATCAACAGGAACGCAGACGCTTACTTCAACGCCGGTTACGTTGCAAAAGTGCCGATTTTCGATGCAGTAATCGATGACAGAACTTCCACCAAAGCTTCCAATCCTAAGACCGAAAAATTCATCTCGTTTGAAGGCGGCGCTAACATAAGAGCTTTGAACGGAAGATTGATTTTGAAAGGAAACTTCTACTACACATTGTGGAAAGACCGTTCAAAATCCATTGGAATCAGAAACGCCGACAACAGCGAAGACCTGCTCTTCTTAACTGGAATGAAAGAATTGCACATGGGCGTAGAATTCCAAGGAACTTACAGAGCTAACAACTGGTTGAGATTCGACGCAGCGCTTTCCGTTGGTAATTGGAAATACACCGACGACGTTATCGGCGAATACAAAACTTACTCCGCTGCTCAGGTTCAAACCAAAAAATACGAATATTACATTAAAGATTTGAAAGTAGGCGACGCTCCTCAACAGCAGTTGGCGCTGGCTACAACTTTCTTCCCTGTAAAAGGGCTTTCGGCGCAAGTTGTTTTCAAAGGTTACGCTTACTATTACGCACAGTGGGATCCCTACACAAGGAACGATCCTAAAGACGCGGGAAATCAGGTATGGAGAGCTCCTAACTATTCGTTGTGGGATTTACACTTTGCTTACACGTTGCCAATTCATCCGGCGGACTTAAACTTGCAAGTGTTCGCACACGTATTTAACGTATTCGACAAAATTTACGTACAGGACGCAACCGACCACAGCAAATACAATGCTTACAAAAATAATGGCTGGGGTCATTCCGCGGACGACGCCGAAGTATTCCTGGGATTACCCAGATCGTTTAACCTTGGCGTGCAAATTTCCTACTAATTATTGTTGAAGTATTCAAGGCTGCCTTTTTTACGGAGGCAGCCTTTTTTATTTTGAAAGGATACCACAGATGAAATTTTTGAAAAAGCTAATTTTACTAATTTTTATTTTGCCTGCGCTTATTGCGGCGCAACCTAATAATTACGTGATTCTAATTTCTTTCGACGGATTCAGATGGGATTACGCAAACAGGGGAATTACCCCCAATATCGATTACATGAAAAAAAACGGTGTTAGCGCTTCTTCCTTCCAACCCTGTTTTCCGTCGAAAACTTTCCCCAACCATCAATCGATTATTACCGGAATGTACATCGATAATCACGGTATTATTAGCAATTCTTTCGAAGACCCCTTTACTGGAGAACGCTACCGGCTTGGCGACGACAAAACCACTTCGCAAAGCAAATGGTACCTTGGCGAGCCATTCTGGGAAACGGCTAAAAGAAACGGCATTAAAACGGCAAGCTTTTTTTGGCCGGGTTCCGAACTCGATTTGAAATACCGACGACCCGATTTCGTTAAACATTACGACAAGAGTTTCCCTTATTACGCGCGTGTAGACACGGTAATTAAATGGATTACTTTGCCTTACCCCGTACGCCCCCATTTTGTTACTTTGTATTTTAGTTTAACGGATACGTACGGACACATTTTCGGTCCGAATTCTCCGCAAATAAATAATGCAATTGCAAGTGTGGATTCCGTTTTGGGATATTTGTTCCGGCGGTTAAAAGCCGTTAAAATGAATGATAGCGTTAACGTGATTTTAGTTTCCGATCACGGGATGACAGAGATTTCTCCAAAAAGAATTATTAATGTGGGAAAATTGATTGGGAAGACGGGTTGTAAAATTCAAAACAGCGGACCTTTTATGTTGGTAACTCCGCCGAAAGGGAAGGGGAACTTTGTTTACAATATTTTAAAGCAAAACGAAAAGCATTTCAAGGTTTATTGGAAGAAGGATATTCCCGATTATTTTCATTACAAAAGGAATCCTTTTATTTCGAAAATTTTATTGGTTGCAGATTTGGGTTGGTCGCTTGAACGGAAAGAAGTTAATAAATTCAGAATGAAAGGGAATCACGGTTACGACAATCATCAATTGGACATGCACGGAATATTTTTTGCAATTGGTCCGTCTTTCAAAAAGGGCTACCGAACCGGAACTATTTGGAACGTTGACGTTTACCCCTTGTTGTGTAAGTTGTTCGGAATATCGCCGAGGGGAAACATCGACGGCAAACTTGAAAGAATTTCATTCATTTTAAAATAGGCGAAAATGAGCGATTTACTAAATATTCCTTACGAAAAATTTGTTTTGAACAATGGTCTGGAAGTAATTTTAGCCAAAAGGGAAGGAATTCCTCTTACGGCGGTTAACATCTGGTACAAAGTTGGTTCGGCAAACGAAAAACCCACGCGGACGGGCTTTGCGCATCTTTTTGAGCACATGATGTTTCAGGGCTCGGAGCACGTAAAAAAAGAGGAGCATTTTAAGCTGGTTCAAGAGGCCGGGGGCAAATTGAACGCTTCCACGGCGGCGGACAGAACAAACTACTTTGAAACTTTGCCGTCGAATAGTCTTGAATTGGCGCTTTGGCTGGAATCCGACAGAATGGGATTTTTGCTCCCGGCTTTAACCGAAGAAAAATTAAAAAATCAGAAAGAAGTTGTAATAAACGAGCGTTTACAAAGGTACGACAACCGTCCTTACGGGCTGGCGTGGGAAATTATGTTCAAAAATTTGTTCCCAAAGAATCATCCTTATTCATGGACAACAATAGGCTCCCTGAGACACATTAGAAATTTTAAACTGGAGCAAGTGAAAGATTTTTTCAGAAAATACTATGCTCCCAACAATGCCACGCTGGTAATTTGCGGAGAATTTAACAGGGACAAAGCTCTGAAATTAACGAAAAAATATTTCGAAGAAATTCCTCCTTACGATTCGATTCCGCGAAAAAGGATTCCAAAAGATTTCACATTAACCGAAAGCATTTCGCTTAAACATTACGACAAAGTGCAAATTCCCAGAGTTTACCTCGGATTTCCCACGGTGAAAATTTATTCGAAGGACGACAGTCCGCTTCACATGTTGGGC
>JALWSN010000320.1 GCA_027080245.1 Ignavibacteriales bacterium
GGGGTATTATTTCCGCAGAATAAGATGACATTGCCGCAAAACTGGGAAAGTATTTCCCTCGAGCAAAAAGTCGATTCCTTGCTTAAATACCTCTGGAAATACAGAAGTTTAAACGTTTCTTTGGCGTTTAAATATGGCAAAAAAGCGCTTAAATTGGTAAACCAAAGCAAAGATTTTGGGCTAAGGGCTAAAACTTACAATTTGGTTGGAGTCCTTTACCGCAACATCTCCAAATTCGATTCCTCCCTTTACTATTACAAAAAGGCTCTTGAGTTTGCCAAAGCCGAAAACGATTCGGAGCAAATTGGTTACGCTTACAACAACATCGGTGGTTATTACGGCTACAACCAAATGTATTTCCTCGCTTTGGACAATGTTCTTCACGCAAGAAATATTTTTTCGAAAATTAAAAACAAAAGGGGTATTGCCTTTTGCGACGTTCAACTTGCCCTCTGGTTCGACCTAATAAAAGATTTCAAAGATTCCGAATATTACGGCAACGAAGCAATTAAAATTCGGAAGGAAATCAACGACATTTTCGGCGTGGCTATTGCGCAATCCATTTTGAGCCGCGCTTACCAAGGCGGAAATAAACACGTCGCAGCGCTCGCCCTTGCCGAAAGCGCCTTGAAAATTTTTAAAAAATTCAAAAGCAAGACAAATATCGGATTCGTCTTAGGCAATATTGCAAACATTAAATTATTTAACAAAAAGTACAAAGAAGCTCTGCGATTACGATTCAAAGCTATTAAAATATTGGAATCCACGCGGGACAAAATTGCCCTCATTCAAAATTACAACGGTTTGGCGGAGGTTTACTTCAAATTAAAACAATACCGCAAGGCAATAACCGCCGCACATAAAGCGATTAGCTTATCCGAAAAAATCGGAAATAGAATTAGTCTCGTAAATTCCTTTAAATTGCTAATGCAAGTTTACGGGGAATCAAAAAATTCTAAAAAAGCGATTGAATACTCATTAAAGTATGCATCGGAATTGGACACTGTTTTGCAAAGACAAACGGAAACGCGAATTAACGAGTTTCACAAAATAATGGCTAATTCCAAATTGATTGAACGAAACATTAAGTTGCAAGAATCGCTAATGTCAAACAAAAGATTCTTATATTTAAGCGGATTTACAATTCTGCTGACTTTAATTTTAATTGTAATTATTGTAATACAAAACAAAAAATTAAGAGAACATTCGGAAAAGTTGGAAAACACCGTAGCCACTAAGAACAAGCTGTTCGGGATAATAGCGCACGATTTGAAAAATCCGTTCAACACGCTGCTTGGTTATACGGAAATGGTTCTGGAAGATTGGGAGGATTTTTCCGAGGAAGAAATCAGGGAAATTGTGGTTCACATCAGAGAAGTTTCACAAAAGCTTTACGACATGGTAGAAAATCTGCTTCAGTGGGCGGTTAGTCAAACGGGTAGGTTAAACGTCGCGCCCGAATATTTTAATCTGGAGGACGTAATTAACAAAACCGCGTCTTACATGCGAGAGCAAGCCAATTCAAAAAACATTCAAATTAAAGTGGAAACCAACGGTAAAAACATTTGCTACGCGGACGCAAAAACAGTCGAGACAATTTTAAGAAATCTAATTAGCAACGCCATTAAATTTACGAAAGCTAATGGCGAAATTAAGATAAGCGCGGCTAACAAAGGCGAATATGTGGAACTGAAAATTGCCGACAATGGAATTGGTTTGACCGAGGAGGAATTAAATAAATTATTTTCTCCGAAGAAAAAACTTGGCAGGGGCACCGAAGGCGAAGTGGGCACCGGGCTTGGACTTCTGCTCGTTAAAGAATTAGTGGAACTTAACGGGGGCGAAATTAAAAACGTAAAAAGTAAAAAAGGCAAAGGAACGGAATTCACAATTTTACTACCGGCAAGGGAATTAACCGTTAGTTAATAGTTAGGGGAAACCTGTCCCTTAAAAATTAATTTGTGGGAAACATTCCGGAAAAGCAATTCCGGGAAAGCTCAGCGCCAATGCTTTAAACTTAGGGAAGCATTACCGTTAAGGGGTTTTATGGAAAACCGCGGGCTAAATTTCCTTGTAAACAGGCACGGTAAAATAAAAAGTTGTGCCTTTGTTCAACTGACTTTCAACCCAAATTTTACCGCCGTTTTTCTCAATCATATCTTTGGAAATAATCAATCCTAAGCCGGTTCCTTTTTCTCCGCTTGTTCCCGGTTTGGAAATATTTTCGTCCAGTTTGAACAACTTTTCTTTGGTTTCCTCGTCCATTCCAATCCCGGTATCGGCGATGGAGTACAAAATATTGTCGCCTTGCTTTTGGGCTTTTAACTCTATTTTACCGTCCTCTTTTGTGAACTTAATTGCGTTGTTTGTAATGTTCCTAATTACCGTTTGAACCAAATTTCTGTCTGAAAAAGCGAACATTTCTTTTTCCACAAAGTTGATTAACTTGATTTTTTTCTCTTCGGCTCTTGGCTTCAGTACTTTTACGGTTTCTTCCGTAATCTCGTACAAGTCTACTTTTTGTTTGTCGACAACAATTTTCCCCTTTTGCAAGTACGCCCATTGCAAAAGATTTTCCAACAAAGCAAAAACATTCTTAGCGCTTTCGGCGGCGTTTTCGATGAACTGTGCAAGTTGTTCAGGCGGCAGGTTGGCGTATTCTTCCTTTAAGATTTCCAGGAAACCAAGCAAAGTAGAAAACGGACTTTTTAAATCATGCGCAATAATTGAGAGAAATCTGTCTTTGGTAGCGTTAAGCTCCTTAAGTTCTTCGGAATACTTTCTCAATTTTTCTTCATTTAATTTCACTTGCGTGATGTCCCGCGAAATTCCAACCAATCCGGTAACGTTTCCGAAATCGTCATAGGTTGGAACTTTTGTCGTAGAAATCCACTTGTCCGAGCCCGAGCTCAAAGAAATGCGTTCGACCTTGTTAATTAAAGGCTTTCCCGTTCTCATTATTTTTACGTCGTCGTTAAAAAGTTCAACGGCAACGTCTTTGCTAATAAAATCGAAATCCGTTTTGCCCAGAGCCTGTTTTTCGCCCAGAACCCCCAACAGTTGCGCTTGCGCCTTATTGATTCTAATGTAGCGGCAATCTTTGTCCTTAAAGAAAATAGCGTCGGGGATGTTGTCCATTAGCAAATGCAGTAAATATTGTTCGTACTCAATTTCCTTTTTCGATTTTTCCTTTTCCGTAATGTCCTTAAAACTCCAGACTCTTCCGACGATCTCCTTCCCGATTGTGTAAGGTTGCGTGTATCGTTCGATTATTCTACCGTCCTTAAATTCAAGCGTATCCCATGCCTTTTCTTCGGGCAATTCGTAAAGCATATTAATTCGCCGCATGAAGTCGATTGGGTTTTTTAGTTTTTCGTGAACATATTCCACTAACGCGGAGTCCGTTCCGCCTTGAATTATTTCCTTCGGGATGCCCCAAATTTCAAGGAATTTGTTGTTGAATAATTTAATCTGCCCCTGTTTGTCGACCACAAGCAAGCCGTTGTCCGTAGATTCCAACGTGGCTCGTAAAAGCGAGAGAGAATCTTCCAGCTGCTCCTCGTAACGTTTCTTTTCTATCGCTATGGCGATTTGCGCGGAAACGTATTCTAAAGCCTGTTTGGAACTTTCGTCGTAACGGATTTCTTTATCGTAGCTCTGAACTGCAATCACTCCAATTGACTTGTTTTGCACTTTAAGCGGTACGCCAAGCCAATCGACGGGAAACTCGCCAATTAGTTCGATTTCGCCTTTCTCGGCAAGCTCCAAATAAATTTCCTTTGTGGCAAGCAAAGATTTACCTTTCTTCAGAACGTACTCTGTTAATCCGCGGCGAAGCTTCCTCGGCTTCGGTGGTTTGTCGTATTGGTCGATGAAATACGGGAACGAAATTAATCCCGACTTTTCATCGTAAAGGGCAATGTAGAGATTTTTAGCCGGCATTAACTTTGCCACGGCTTTGTGAATCTCCTTAAACAGCTCGTTTAAGCTAATTGGTTTTAAAATTGTGTGAGTGATTTCATAAAATACGTCTCTTATTATTTCAAGCGTTTTATTATCGGTGATGTTGATCCCGGAAATCTGATACCGGTGGATTTTCTCGCCTTTAACGATTGTTTTGACAGTGCAGGTAAAATAGTAAAGGTCCTTTGATTTGCTGATTAATGGAATTTCAAGGGAAAATCCGTTTGGACTGGATTGAACGAGAGATTTGATTTTGTTTTGAATTTCCTCGCGGACATCCGACGGAACAAGTTTAAAAATATTTCTTCCCGTTAAGTCGTCCTCGTCGTATCCCAAAATTTCCTTAAATGCGGGATTTACGTACGCAAATTGCCAGTTGTCGTCGAGGCGGATAATCAATTCCGAAGAGTTTTCCACAATGTTTCTGTACCTTAATTCGCTTTCGCGGAGCAATTCTTCTGTTTTTTTGAACGCGTCTACGTCCCGTGCTACTATTAAATAATCAAAATTCTCAACGTCGGCTTTGCTCAAGGTAACTATTGTTGTGAATACGTTATTTTTACCGTTAAGGAAGCGCCACTCAAATTCAAGTTGATTTCTCTCCGCTTCCTTGAGCTTGTTCTCAAATTCATTTTTAGAGTTTATTAGTCCCGTTTGCCTGTGTGGGAAAAACTCCGTAATTTCTTTGCCGACAATTTCGCTTTTGGGAAAAAGCAAAAGTCTGCTTGCGCTTTCGTTACAATCAAGGATTGTTTTGTCCTTTAATAGAATTACAGCATCGGAATTTTTCTCGTAAAGCAAAGTAAGTAATTTTTCCGCAAGGGAATTATTCTTAATAAAAATACTTTTTGATTTTGCAGGCATCGGATGTTCCTTAAAGATAGAAATAACAATATCAAAATGTAAAGCGTTCTAAAATTAAATGCAAAAGAATTAATTTTTAATGTTTGGGAGGCTCTAGAAATTCTCCGCTTTCTTTAGGGGTTCGGGGAAATTCTACCATTAAGAGAATTTTGGGATGAGTGGACAATCCGTCTGCGCCTTCGCTTCGTTCGGGATACGCCGGACAAGCAGGATTGGTGGATAATTGGAGTGGATTAAAATTTCAAAAATTTAGTTGAATTGTTCTTAGTTCTTTGTTCGTTGTTCTTGGTGCTTGGTTGATTTTTTGAATGGGAAATTTTGTGGCGCGGATTGGTTTTAATTTCAATCACATTGTTCTTAACGCGTAGTTATTGGTTGGATTGTCAATCTGTGAATTAGTTGCTAATGCGCGAATAATAATTATGAATGATGAATTATGAATTATGAATTATGAATGAGGGAAAAGGTAAGGAGCCTTAGAGGTAAAAAGGTTTAAAGGTTCAGAGGTTCAGAGGAAGTGACAAATTTTTAAATCAAAACTCGTTACTTAAGAATTATTCCTTAAGACTTTCAATCCAATCATCCAATCATCCATCTATCCATTAATCCTTAGCGCGGCAAAGCTGGCAACAAATTTCCAATATTAAAAAAGTCTGAAAAAATTTTAACGGTAAAACTCCAATTTGATTGAGAAAACTGTTCACAGTAAAAATTAAAAGATTAA
>JALWSN010000321.1 GCA_027080245.1 Ignavibacteriales bacterium
GTTTAGGTTCTGCTTATTTTACACGCACGCTTTTGTTTAACTGTCTACCGCACATGCGTTTATCCATTTACTCATTAATTACCCATTTTCTTCATTTATTAATTTTTTTTGATTCTATAATTTCTTCGAATCGAAAAGTTCCTTAATCTCTTTCATTATTGAATAAATTTCTTCGCCCCATTCCAATTTAACAAATGGTGCCATGTTCCTTCCCGTTCCGTGTTCGGCTTTTAGCGAACCGTCGTATTTTTTAACGACCAAGCTGGTTAATTCTTCCATGAAATTTTCATAATTATTTAATTGATTGGGATCGCTAAAATCGACGGTTAACACAAAATGCAAATTACCTGAAAGGGCATGACCAAAAATAATAGTATTTTCAAAGCCATAATCCTTGAATAACCCTTGTAAATCAAGGGCAGCGGCAGCTAGGTCTTGCGTTTTAAAATTCACGTCTTCAATAATTACGCTTGTTCCAACTGGGCGGGAATTACAAACCGACGGGAACAAACCTTTCCGCACATTCCAGAGTTTGTTGTACTCGTTGGGCTTGCTCGTAAATTCCATTTTAGCAAGAATTTTCTCATCCTTTAAACTATTTTCAATAGCTTCAATATTGCTTCTTAAATCGTTAGAATTAAAAGCTGAAGTTTCAATCAATAAGGCGGTAGAGCTGGCTGGCAATTCCTTAATCAATTCAGGCATCCCATCTTTATCTTCAACAGAGCGGAGCGCTTGCCTGTCCATTATTTCCGCGGCATTCACAGGTAACCGTTTCAGTTGAGGAATTGCCGAACAAGCATCTTCTACCGAAGGGAAGAAAATCATTGTCGAAGCTTTCTGCGGAGGATTATCAATTACGCGCATTTTAATTTTAGAAAGAAAAGCAAGCGTACCTTCCGAGCCTACCATTAAATGTGCAATAATATCAATAGGATCGTTAAAATTCACAAACGCATTAACGCTGTAACCCGTTGTGTTTTTAATACTGAATTTATTGACGATTCGTTGCCTCAGTTGCTCGTTACCCTTGATTTTATTGGCTATCCGGCTAATGCCTTCTATTAACTCCGGATGGCTTGCCGCAAAGTCCTCTCTGCTCTTTTTGTTTGTTGTATCTAATATGCTTCCGTCAGCTAAAATTATTTCCAATCCCACCAAAGTATTGTAAGAATTAACTTCAATGCCGCTCGTCATTCCACTAGCGTTGTTGGACACTATTCCAGCAATCATAGCCGAATTAATCGAAGCGGGATCGGGTCCCAATCTTTTTTGAAATTTATTTAAGTGAAAATTAGCATGCCCGCCAATCAAGCCGGGGGACATTGTAATGGAAGATGCGTCTTCCGAAATTTCAAATTCCCTCCAACCGCGATCGACCAACATCAACACCGAATCCGAAAGCGCCTGCCCCGAAAGGCTTGTGCCCGCTGAGCGAAAAGTAATTGGCGTTTCAAAATATGCGCATTGTTCTATTACGAATTTTGCTTCCTTCTTATTTTTTACTTTAACTACAATTTGCGGAGTAAGCCGGTAAAAACTTGCGTCCGTTCCATAAGCTAATCGTCTTAATTCATCGGTGTAAATACGCTCTTCCGGAATAAATTTCTTAAGAGCATTAAAGAGCTTGAAATATTTATCTCTATTCATTCTTACTTTCTCGAATTGAATTATTTATTGCATTCTTTTTCAACTTCTTCAATTGTTTTTGGAATTGGTTTTCCCAAAACTCTGTGTCCTCTGTCGGTTATTAAAACGTCGTCTTCAATTCTAATTCCACCAAAATCCTTGAATTTTTCAACGCGTGTGTAATTAATAAAGCGAGATAATTTCTTTTTGGCTTTCCACATATTAATTAATTGAGGAATGAAGTAAATGCCCGGTTCTACTGTTATTACGTGCCCGGGTTTAAGTTTTTTAGCGAAGCGCAAATAAGCAAGTCCAAATTGTTTGCTGCGTTCCACGTTTTCGTCGTAGCCAACGTAATTTTCGCCGAGTCCTTCCATGTCGTGAACATCGAGTCCGAGCATGTGCCCTAATCCGTGAGGAAAGAACAAAGCATGCGCACCTTCGTTAACCGCTTCGTCTACATCACCTTTCATTAGTCCAATATCCTTTAATCCTTGCGCAATTACTTTTGCCGCTTTAATATGAACATTGCGATAGCTAACGCCGGGTTTAAGCATTTTAATAGCTGTTAGTTGAGCGTCTAAAACGATGTCGTAAATGTCTTTCTGTCTTGGAGTGAACTTTCCACTTACGGGAATTGTTCGGGTAATGTCGCTTGCGTAATGTAACGGAGATTCAACTCCCGAATCCAGCACGGCGATGTCGCCTTCCCGCATTATGTTTTCGTGGCTTTCGTTGTGCAATGTTTCTCCGTGAACGGAAAAAATTACTGGAAACGAAACGCCGCTTCCCAACGCGAGAGCAAGCCCTTCCACCGCGCCGTAAATTTCTTTTTCGTACATGCCCGGTTTGGTTAACCGCATTGTGAGAACGTTCATTTCGTAGCTGACTGCAAGGGCTTTCTCAATTTCTGAAATTTCTTTTGAGCTCTTGATTATTCTCAAATCGATTACGGCGCATCTTAATTCGTTTGAAATGTAATCGTTAATTTTAGAAGGGAAAATTCCTAATATTTCAGAAAGTTTAATAACGCTTTCAGCGCGGTATTGTGGAAGAAAATGAATGCGCCTGCCTTGCGACAAAACCTGTTGACAATATTCAATTAGCTTGGCTGATTCCATTGTATCCCGAACCCCAACCATGTCAGCCTTTTCCTCAATCGACATATCCGGACCCATCCACACAACATCGCCAACCGACCGATTGTCGCCGAACAAAATTTCTTTACCTTCGTCAACGTCAATAACGGCGGCAAGATCGGGCTCATCCAATCCCCAGAAGTAAAGGAAATTGCTATCCTGCCTGAATTTGTAAGCATTGGAAGGGTAGTTCATTGGAACGTTTGAATTACCAATAAATAAAATTATGCCGTTTTTAATTTTCCCGGCTAATTTTTTTCGTCTGCTTTTGTAAGTTTTTTTAGAAAACATATTAACGCCTATTTTTGTTTTGTTTCATTCATTAAAATAATGGCTTTAGGAATCAGATGAAAATATTTTTAAAAATTGAAATTTCCAATAAGGTGAAGCAGGGCATTTTTTGAATATTTTTGTTTGACATTCAATTTAAATTTAACTAAACTAAAATTCCAAATTCAGGAGTGTTAAAAGTGAATAGATCTAATTTAATTTATCCGTTGATTTTTCTTTTTATTTTGAGTTGTACTAATAAATCAACAAAAGAAATTACGAAAAATCAGGTGCCGCCAAACGTTTCCCCAACTCAGGCGGCAATTAAGGAAAACAAATCAATTGTGCAGGCAAGAGTGTTGCAGATTTTACCGAACGGTAAGAACAATTTTAAGATGAAAATTAAAGTGTTAAAAGTATTTGACGACGGTAGTTATCCTTCGATTGCCGTTGAAAATCAGGAGTACGTCGTAAAGCCTAATTTTGCTATTGATTCCGAAGGTAAGCTTTTGAACAACGCTAAAAACAAAGGGTTACAAAGCCTCAGGAACGCCCGGGTAGGCGAAACGGTTAAACTTGAAATTTTTCTTCAAGACGGAAATAATTGGTTAATAAATAAAAAACTTCAGGAGAAACCATGAAATCAAAAATTAAAACGCCGTTAATTTTTTTAATTGTAATAGTTTTTTCATTCTTAGCAATAAATCAGACGGAGAATCATAATTCCCGGAAAGTTATTCGAAAAGTTTACACTATTAACGCGCCAGCGGAAACTCCTGCGTCGTTTGGCTTCCCGGACAGAGCAATGAAATTTTATTTTGAACAAAGGGCTTACCCGACAGGAAAAATTCCCGTTGGCTGGCGCGAAAAAGCTCTGGCGCAAATTCAAGCAAATAATTCATTTGCTTTGAAAAAAACTAAAAATTTAAAATGGGCAGAGTTAGGACCAAATAATATCGGTGGCAGGGTAAGATCCATTGCCGTAGATCCAACGAACGCAAATATTGTTTACGCTGGCTCGGTTAGCGGCGGAATCTGGAAAACCACGGACGGCGGCACAAGCTGGAAACCCTTAAAAGATTTCATGGAAAACTTGTCCATTTCGTCGCTGGTGATTGATCCGAATCATCACAATACTATTTGGGCGGGAACGGGTGAAGGCTTTTACAATCTTGACGCTATTAGAGGCGAAGGAATTTTTAAATCCACTGACGGCGGCGCAACGTGGATTCAACTTACAGATACAAAAAGAGAAGAGTTTTACTATGTTAATAAATTAGCGTTTGATCCTAATACCAATACCCTTTGGGCGGCAACTCGCAAGGGACTTTATTATTCAACCGACGGAGGAACAACTTTTAAAACGAAACTTCATGGTTCAAACGGAGGAAATGTTCATTGTACAGATTTAGAAATTTCAAATTCTAATCCTTCAATAATTATTGCAGCTTTTGGCCTTTTTAACCCATCCCAAATTTGGAGAAGCACTGATGGCGGCGCCACTTGGGCTTTTAATTACAATTTAACAGGAGTCGGAAGAATTGAAATGACAATTGCGCCTAGCAATAAAAACATTATTTGGGCTTCGTTCTACGACTTAAAAGATCAAGGCATTGCTAAAATGGCTTTTTCTTCCAACGGCGGAACTACTTGGGACAGCACAAAAGTTGTGCCAGGACCAAGTTATTCAAAGGCTAAAACTTACGCGGGAAAACAAGGGTGGTACGACAATATTTTAGCTATTGATCCGGATAACCCTAATATTATTTGGGCTGGCGGAATTGACCTTTGGAAAAGCAGTAACGGCGGTAGTTCATGGAAACAAATTTCTAACTGGTACAGAGCGACAGGCTACCAATACATTCACGCCGATTTCCACGCGATAGCTTTTGCCCCAAGCAATCATAATATTATTTACGTCGGCAACGACGGTGGCGTTTACAAATCTACCGATAGAGGCAAAACCTGGACTGCGGTCAATAATAACCTTGCCATTACTCAGTTTTATTACGGTGCTGTTGATCCTATTGCAAGCAAATATTACGGCGGCGCTCAGGATAACGGAACGTTGAAATCATCGGGTAGTGCTGCCTGGTCACAAATTCTTAGCGGAGACGGCGGCGCTGTGGAAGTGGATTACAATAATTCAAATAATATTTACATGGAATACGTTGACCTGGCACTATTCAAATCAACGACCGGCGGATTAAATCCTCAAAAAATAATGACAGGAATTCCAAATAATGGCGGTTATTGGGACGGCACAACGGACAGAACGTTGTTCATTTCACCGTTTGTAATGGATCCGAACGACCCGAAAATTTTAGTGGCGGGAACTTACCGGGTATTTAGAACAACTAACGGCGGATTGAATTGGAAGCCTATTAGTGGCGATTTAACTGGTGACGGAACAGGAAAAACTGGGGCTAAAATTTCCACGTTAGCGATTGCTAAAGGTAATTCGAACGTAATCTACGCAGGCTGTTCCAACGGCGTTATTAGCGTTACCACAGACGGCGGAATCACGTGGAGCGATTCGACTTACGGATTGCCGAACCTTTACTGCACAGGAATTTCAATACTGGACAGTGATCCCTCGGTGGCTGTCGCAAGCTTTTCGGGGTATTACGATGCGACTAAAGTATTTAAGACCGGCGATAACGGATTGAATTGGACTAACATCTCTGGCAATTTGCCAAACATTCCCGTAAATTGCATATTAATGTTACCGGGTTCGGAGAAAAAGATTGTAGTTGGCACGGACTTAGGCGTATTTGTTACTGTTGACGGTGGAATTACCTGGACTCAGATGAACGACGGAATGGCGAATGTTCCCGTGTTCGACCTTGACTACCGAGCTAAGGACGACATGATTTTCGCCGCCACTCACGGTAGGGGAATGTTCAGAGCCTCTGCAAGCGTCTTAACAGACGTTGCTCGCGAGAACGTAACAACTCCTGAAGGATTTGCTTTGGAGCAGAATTACCCCAATCCGTTTAACCCTTCTACTCAAATAGCCTATTCATTGGGCAAACGAAGCTTTGTGGAGCTGAAAGTATTTAATTCGTTGGGCGAGGAAATAACTACATTGGTTAAAGGGAATCAGAGCGCAGGCAAACATGTAGTTACTTTTAATGCCCGGAATAATCTTGCTTCGGGAACTTATTATTACAGATTAAAGGCAGGCGGTTTTGCCGAAGTAAAGAAAATGGTTCTCTTAAAATAAAAGTTAAACGCCTAATAGCTTTAGGCTTAAGAAGCCTATTGAAAAACCAATAAGAGCGTTAAGCAATTTAACTATCATAAAGTCCCTCTTGGAGACCGCCAGTAGGGGCAACGTTCCATGTCCGTCCTGCACGATGGAGCTTGCCATTAAAATGCTGAACGGCAACAATCCTTTGGCAAAGAGGGTAACGAAAATAAGGTGTGGACCGGACTCGGGCAAAAGCCCAATCAGCGTTGCAAGGAGCAACAAGGTAAAGCTATTAGCTTGAATCCATTGGTTAATGTCGATTAGCGATTGCAAATAGTAAAGAGCGGCAAGCGTTCCAAGCGTCCAGAGAAATATTCTTATGAAATGTTTTTTTAGAACATGTTCCCACAGGTGTTCTTCCAGGAAGTGATCCGGTACGGTTAACACAACAAAAAGAGCAAAAGTAAAACTTATTTGGAGACTTATTCTAACCCAGGATTTTTCATCTGCGGCAATTGTTCCGGTTGCCACTAATAAAATAAATGTTAACAAAATTACGGTTAAGAGAATCCTCTGAAGGCTAATGTTTTTAAGGTATTCCAAGGTTTCTTTCGAAGGAAGACAATTGCAATAGTCGCTTTCGTGAATGTCGAAAGAATGAGTTCGAATGGTCAACTTAATCTTAAATTTTTTAATTGCAAAATCCGTTAGAATTGCCGAGACAAATCCAATTAAACCTATAATTAAAGTGAGGTAAAGAGCTTTTTCCGGGAACATTGAAAACATTACGTAAGCCTCGTCGCCTGAAGTGGCAATCATTGCGCCCGTTAAAGCGCCAAAGGAAAGTACGCCATGGGAGTAAAGAGAAACAACGGTAAAAGAGCCCAAACAACCGGGAATCATCCCGAGTAGGGAGGAAAGGGTGTACTGCCCTAATTTATTTTTTGTTAATTTTTCTTGCCACGAGCCTCTGGAAATGACGTTGAGGTATTCTATTAAGAGCATCATCGTAAAGATGAAACCCGTAATAATCAAAGCGTTCTGTAAGGCGAATTTCATTTAAGTCGTTTAAACCAAGCGTTAATAATAGTTCAATAATTGAATAGTTCAAAAACAGAATATTTCCAGTAATGAACAAATTAAAATAATTTTTGCAATTCTCTTTTACGCCTTTGCTTCCAACCTCCTTTGTGGTAAGCGTAGCCGGAAATTAAGGGCAAAGCCAGTGTGGCTTCGGAATAAACCATTTGCTCGAACGTTTGAGCCACTTTGCCCCAAGAGCTTGCTTCCTTAAGAGTAGATGACGAGAGGGCGCCGTCGCGAACGTCGGCAACGGTAATTTGAATCGCGTATTTGTGCATTGGGGCGTTTTCGGTTAAAATATCGGCGGCTACTACAACGTCTTGCGTGAAATTTTTAGGAACACCGCCGCCAACCATAAATATGCCTGTTTCTTTGCTTTCCAATTTTATTTTTGTTAGTTCCAGAAAATCCTTCCCGCTGTCGAACGAAACATGAGATTCGGGGCGATTACTTTGGTGAATAATAATACCAAAACCCGCGGAGCAATCGGAAAACGCCGGAACGAAAATCGGAACGTTATTCTTGTAAGCAGAGTAAATAATTGAGTCCTCTACTTTGGGTCCGCCGTTTTCTTCCAAGTATTTACCAAAATACCAAAGCAGCTCGCGCGAAGAATAAGGTTTGGGCTCGAGGGAATCGAAAATATTTGCCGTTGTTTCGTCGCAAATACGTAACTCGTCTTCATCGATAAACGTATCGTAAATTCTGTCGATGTGGAGTTCGCGCAGCTCGTTGTCGTCCACATTGGGCGAGCCAATGTAATGTTTGAAGCCCAGAGCTTCAAAGAAATCTTGATCAACCATTAATGCGCCCGTGGAAACAATTGCGTCGACCATATTATTTTCAACTAAGTCGAAAACAATTTTCTTAAGTCCGGCGCTAAAAATGCTGCCTGCAATGGTAAGTATTATTGTTGCGTTTTCGTCCCTTAACATCATGTCATATATATGCGCCGCCCTGTTTAAGTCCCTTGCGGAAAAAGCCATTCGTTCCATTGCTTCCACAAGGTTAACCACGTTGTGTTCTTTAATGTCTATGTGTTGAATTGTTTTCTTCAAATAATCCTTTTTAGTTGCCATATTTACGCCTCGTTGTTTTAGGTTAACAGTGATACAATAAAATGTGAGAATATTTCTAACAAAAAAAAGAGCAAGCTCAAAGACAGCTTGCTCCTCTACGGGGAAATTTTTTAATTAAGCTTTTAAGGTTTTTAAATCTTCGGCTAAATTTTTAGCAAGTTCTTCTTCCGTAATTCCTTCAAGAATTAATTTGTTTGTTTTAATTGTTAACGAAGGTTCGTCGCCTTGACCGATTACGTATTTGTACAGAGCAAACGAAAGTCTGTTCCTATCGTTCATTCTCGGGATGTGTTCTTTGTAGCGGTCTACAATTGCATAAACTTGTTTTTCAATTGAGTCCTCGGGAGCTTTCAATACGGGCGATTCTGGTAATGTAGTCATTTTAACTTCCTCACAATTTTAATTTACAGTGGCAAAAATAAACATATGTATTTTAAAATTAAAAAATATTTTCTCAAGCATCTGAAGTTTTAATGGGCAGCCCAAATACAGAATTTGCAAAGACATTTAAAAGATTTTAATATTTAATTTCAAAACGGCGGAAAACATCCGTTTTTATTAGGTTTTCCGGTATGGTTTATTGTGACAATAAATTGTAATACTTAAATTTGAACTTGGAAATAAAACAGGTAACGACGATTTGAAAAAAATTTTAGTCATTCGGTTTAGCTCTTTGGGAGACGTTCTGCTTACTTCCCCTCTATTACGAAGTTTGAAAAGAAAATTTCCCGAGGCGAAGATTGATTTTTTAGTTAAAGAAAATTACGTCGACGCGGTAAGATTTAATCCGAACATTAGCGAAGTATTAATATTCAAAAAAGAGGAGGAAAAAGTAATTGCGCGGAAGTTGAAAGAAAGGCGTTACGACTCGGTAATCGATTTGCAAAATAATATTCGTTCTAAAAGGATTAGGGAAAAACTTGGAGCGAGAGCTTTTGTTTTTAAGAAACCGACGTTAAAAAAATTATTATTGGTTAAATTTAAAATAAATCTTCTCCGGCCAATAATGCCAATTCCCGAAAGATACGTTCGTTCGGTTGAAGAACTTGAGCCTGACGAAGAAGGTTTGGAGCTTTATTTTCAGAGGGGAAAAGCCTCCAATACTTCCGGATGCGCTGATATTATTGGACTTTGTCCCGGTTCCAAGCATTTCACGAAAATGTACCCGAAGCAGTATTTTATTGAATTGGGCAACAAGTTTGCGAGAGCAGGATACAAAGTAAAAATTTTAGGAGGAAGAGACGAAATCAAATTATGCGAAGAAATCAGCTCAGCCATTCCAACGGCAGTGAATTTAAGCAACAACAACGATTTGTTTGCCACCGCGCGTGAAATGCAAAATTGCAAAGCGGTAATTTGCAACGATAGCGGCTTGATGCACGTTGCCGCCGCGGTTAAAACTCCCGTCGTTGCTTTGTTTGGTTCAACGGTAAAAGAGTTTGGATTTGCCCCTTACAAAATAAAAAGTTTAATTTTAGAAAATAATTCTTTAACTTGCAGACCTTGTAGTCATATTGGAAGAGAAAAATGTCCAAAGGAACATTTTAAGTGTATGTTAGAGTTAAAGCCGGATTTAATATTCGAAAAAATTAAGGAGTTTCTCGAAGCTTTATGAATAGCACATGGTTCGTAATTTACAATTATTTTTTCCATCCTATTTTTATTTTGTTAGTGAAAACGGCGTCGCTGTTCAATAAAAAAATCCGAAAGGGATTAAAAGATAGGAAACGGTTGTTTGAAGAATTAATAATAAATCTGGCGGATTTAAATCGCTCGAAAAAAACTATTTGGGTTCATTCCGCTTCTTACGGAGAATTTGAACAGGCAAAGCCGATTATTGAAAAATTAAAAAACGAATTTGACGTTAACATTGTAGTCACTTTTTTTTCTCCTTCCGGCTACGACCATTCTCTGCATTATCCTTTTGCCGACGTTGTTTCTTACTTGCCAATGGACACGCCAAGGAAGGTAAAGTATTTTTTAAATTTAGTCAGGCCAACCGTTGCATTGTTTATGCGTTACGATATTTGGCCGAATGTAATTTGGGAATTAAAAAAGAGAGAAATACCGTCGGTAATAGCCGACGCCACGATGAGAGCAAATTCTAACAGGCATTTCCCCTTTGTGAAAAATTTTCACAACGCCCTTTATAATAGCGTTACGAAAATACTTTGCGTCTCCGAAGAGGACAAGAAGAACTTCTTAAAATTTATGATTCCGCCGGGAAAAATTGAAATAGTTGGCGATACCCGCTTCGACCGCGTTTACCGTAAGAGCCTTGAGGCAGCCCAAAAAAAATTGTTCAGGGACAATTTTTTCGACAACAAGAAAGTTTTTGTGATGGGAAGTTCCTGGCCAAGCGACGAAGAGGTGATATTTCCGGCGGCTGAAAAACTTTTAAGGTACGATCCAAACATTATGATTATTGTAGCGCCGCATGAACCTACGTTAATTAGGTTGGAACAAATCGAAAACAAATTCCACAATAAATTCAGGACAATCAGATTTTCCCTAATGAATAGTTACGATGGTGAAAGAATAATCATCATCGATTCGATAGGAATACTGCTTACGCTTTATTATTATGCCCACGTAGCATACGTGGGCGGAAGTTTCAAGCAAGGCATTCACAATGTGTTAGAGCCAGCCGCTTATGGCGCGCCGGTTTTGTTCGGTCCTAAAATTGAAAACTCGCAGGAAGCAATTAAGTTAGTGGAGTTGGGAGCCGGGTTTATTGTAAAAAATAAAAAGCAGGCTTACAGAAATTTAAGAACCTTGTTTAACGACGACGAGTTCAGGAAAGCG
Source organism: Ignavibacteriales bacterium (assembly GCA_027080245.1). Classification (GTDB taxonomy): domain Bacteria; phylum Bacteroidota; class Ignavibacteria; order Ignavibacteriales; family Melioribacteraceae; genus WFQV01. The sequence goes on from JALWSN010000321.1 coordinate 11,199, forward strand.
CGAGGCAAAATAGCCTTTGAATTTGTTAATAAAAATCTTGGCGCTACCAATAAAATAATAAATGAAATTAATCATTTAATTTTTCCGTAGGGGGAAACAATGAAAACAAAATTAGAAATCTGGCGGCAATTACACTCCGAAGGAGTTAAGAATATCAATAATTTATTTTATAATCTTACTACTCCGGCTCTTTACGAACAAGCAATCAGGCGGAGGGAAGCGCAAATTGCGCATTTAGGTCCTTTGGTAACGCGAACAGGGCAACATACAGGACGTAGCCCTAACGACAAATTTATTGTTAAAGAACCTTCGAGCGTTTCGAAAATTTGGTGGGGAAACGTAAACCACAGTATCGAAGAAAAATACTTCGATCAAATTTACGGTAAAATGCTTTCTTACATTCAGAATAAGGATGTTTACATCCAAGACGTTTATGCCGGTGCAGATGAGCATTACCGCCTACCTATAAGAATAATTACCGAGACGGCGTGGCATAATTTGTTTGCGAGGAATATGTTCGTTTTGCCCAAAACCGAACAAGAATTTATTGAGCACAAGCCTGAATTTACAATATTGAATTTGCCTTATTTTCAAGCCAATCCCGAGGAAGATGGCACAAATTCTCCCGTCTTTATTATTGTTCATTTCGGTCGGAAAAAAGTTTTAATTGGAGGAACAAGCTATGCCGGTGAAATTAAAAAATCCGTTTTTACGATAATGAATTATTTGTTGCCTTTGAAGGAAGTCTTGTCGATGCATTGCTCGGCTAATGTTGGTGAAAAAGGAGACGTGGCAATTTTATTCGGGCTTTCAGGCACAGGTAAAACTACGCTTTCGGCAGACCCCAAACGAAAGTTAATTGGCGACGACGAGCATGGCTGGTCTAACGATGGGGTTTTTAATTTTGAAGGTGGTTGTTACGCTAAGGTGATTAATCTTACCAAGGAAGCCGAACCGGAAATTTACGAATGCACGCGCAAGTTCGGCACAATTCTGGAAAACGTACAAATGGACGGTAAAACGCGCAGGCTGGATTTGTTCGATTCCTCGTTAACCGAAAACACGCGAGCCGCTTATCCGATAACTCACATTAAAAATATTGTTAAAGAAGGAAAAGCCGGGCACCCTAAAAATATTGTAATGCTTACCGCTGACGCTTTCGGTGTGTTGCCGCCAATTTCAAAATTAACTCCGGAGCAAGCGATGTACCATTTTATTTCCGGCTACACGGCAAAAGTAGCCGGCACGGAAAAAGGCGTGAACGAACCTCAAGCGACTTTTAGCGCTTGTTTTGGCGCACCTTTCATGGCTCTGCATCCTTCGGTTTACGCCGACCTTTTGGGTGAAAAAATTCGCAAACACAACGTTAGTTGCTGGTTAATTAATACAGGCTGGAGCGGAGGAGCTTACGGCGTGGGCCAAAGAATAAAATTAAAATACACAAGAAGAATGCTCGAAGCGGCTTTGGATGGAGAGCTTGAAAATGTTGAGACGTATGAAAATCCTATCTTCGGTTTAATATCACCCGTAAAAATTAATGGCATCCCGGATGAAATCCTTAATCCGAAAAGCACCTGGAGCGACGGACAAGCTTACGACTTTCAAGCAAAAAAGCTGGCGCTAATGTTTCATGAAAACTTTAAGCAGTTCGAAGATAATGTTGACGAGCGCATAATTGAAGGCGCGCCTAAGTACAAAGGTTGAAATTTACAAAGGTTTTCCCGGAGTTAATACAGGAGACGTAAAGTAAGATTTATTACAAAAAGTAAAATGCAAGGGATTTGTAGGAATGTTGGACTTCCAAATGTGCCAAATAATAAAAATTTAGTTTGAAATATTTTTATCTTTAAAATTTAAATTTAAAATTCTTCTCGGGGATTGTAAACGTAAAAATAAACAGTCTTCGTTTATTACGGGGAGACAATAACGAATTTTTTATGGATTAAAAATGAAAGGCAAAAAAAAGGTTAAGTACATTTTTATTACCGGCGGGGTTGTTTCTTCCTTGGGTAAAGGAATTACCGCAGCTTCGTTGGGCTTGCTTCTTAAATCTCGCGGTTATTCCGTTACAATTCAAAAGTTTGATCCTTACATTAACGTCGACCCCGGCACAATGAGCCCATTTCAGCACGGAGAGGTCTTCGTAACAGATGATGGGGCGGAAGCGGATTTGGATTTGGGACACTACGAGAGATTCCTTGACGTTAATATGTCCAAAGCAAACAATACAACCACGGGACAAGTTTACTACGAGGTAATTCAGAAAGAAAGGCGGGGGGATTATTTAGGGGCTACGATTCAAGTGATTCCTCACATCACGGACGAAATAAAAAGAAGAATCACCGCATTAGGAAATACCAATAAGTACGATATTATCATCACGGAATTTGGCGGGACTATTGGAGATATTGAAGGTTTGCCTTTTATTGAAGCCATGCGGCAAATTATGTTGGAATTAGGCAGGAAAAACGCCGTTTCAATTCACGTTACGCTTGTACCTTACATTAAGTCCGCCAAGGAGATGAAAACAAAACCAACGCAGCACAGCGTTAAAAATTTACTTGAATTAGGGATTCAACCCAACATGCTTGTATGCCGTTCCGAGCGTCCTCTTTCGGATGAAATTAAAGAAAAAATAGCTTTATTTTGCAATGTTTCCAGAAAGGCTGTGTTTTCTGCGTTTGATTGCGATAGTATTTACGAAGTTCCGTTAATATTGCATCAACAGAACCTTGACCGCTACGTTTTGAAAAAACTAAAGCTCCCGGATATTAATACCGACCTTGACAAATGGAAAGCTTTTGTTCGCAAAATCAAGCATCCTTCGGGCGAAGTAAACATTGCCGTTTGTGGTAAATATACGGATTACGTGGACGCTTATAAGAGCATTTCCGAAGCTTTTATTCATGCCGGAGCAGCGAACGAAGTGAAAGTTAACGTGGACTACATTAGCTCCGAAATATTTGAGGAAAAAGAACCCGTCACAGTTTTGTCGGATTACGACGGGGTGCTTGTGCCCGGCGGTTTTGGCGAAAGGGGGATAGAAGGAAAAATAAAAGCCATTCAATTTGCACGCGAAAACAAAGTTCCTTTCTTTGGAATTTGCTTGGGAATGCAATGTGCGGTTATTGAATTTGCTCGAAATGTTTGCGGAATTAAAAAAGCTAATAGCGCAGAGTTTGTTAAAAATAAGTTTAGCGTAATTCACATCATGCCCGGGCAACGTAAAGTAAAAGAAAAGGGCGGCACCATGCGTCTTGGCGCCTACCCCTGTGTTCTTAAAAGAAATACAAAGGCGAGAAAAGCTTACAATAAGAATAAAATTTCCGAACGACACAGACACCGTTACGAAGTAAATAATAAGTATCGGGAGATTTTTGAAAAGAATGGGATGATTATTAGCGGAGTCTCGCCAGACGATAAACTGGTTGAAATGATTGAGCTGAAAGATCACCCTTGGTTTGTTGGCTGCCAATTCCATCCCGAATTGAAATCCCGCGCGGCAAATCCGCATCCTTTATTCCGGGATTTTATTAAAGCCGCGTATGAATATTCCTTGAAAAAATCGAATGAATAATGAGGCGTATTTTAATTCTTTTTTTTCTTTTTGTTTCCGCCCTTTATTCTCAACCTAAAATAGATTCCCTTATTATTAAAGGCGTTAAGTTTACGGATAATCTTGAATTCGGGAAAGCAGAACTTCTTTTTAATGAATTCATCGCTAAAAACAAAAATTTGCCTGACGGTTATTATTTTATCTCCCAAATTTATTTCTGGAAATTTCTTGCCAATAGGGATTCCGCTGATTATTTGATTTATTCCCGTTTTGTAAATATTGCCGATAGCCTTGTAGAGAGGGGAATCCCCGGAAATTCGGCATGGGAAAATTTTGTGGCGGGTTCCATTCACGCCACAAAAGCCGCTGCTTTTTCTACCTACGGAAAAAATATGAAAGCTTTTTTCGAAACTAAAAAGGCGGTAACTTATTTTAACGAGGCAATCGAGCTCGACTCAAATTTTGCCGATCCCTACTACGGTCTGGGCATTTTTAATTACGCTCTTAGTTTTTTACCCCCTATTTTTAAGGTAGCTCTCGATATTACAGGTTTAAGCCACAGTAAACAAAAGGCTATTTCGTTTTTAAAAAAATCGTTTGGTAAAGGAATTGTAACTAAAGACGAATCCGGTTTTAATCTTTCCAAAATTTACGCGGAGTATTTGGGCGAGCTCGATTCCGCCGAGTACTATATTAACATAGTACTACACAAAGATAGTGATAATATTCTTTTTAGTTACCAAAAGGCTTTAATTAAAGTTCAAAAAAAGGAGTTGTCATCTGCGGAGGAAATTTTGAAAAATATAATTAAATCTCCGGGAAATAATTTTGAACAAACCAAAGCCCTTTCTTACTTCTTGCTTGGCGAAATTTACTTTTTCCGGAATAATTTTAATAAGGCAATTACGTATTACGACAAATTTTTTGAAACTGCCAAGACCATCGATTACGTTGGGTTCGCGAGTTTAAGAGTGGCTTTAGCCGCCAAATTTATTGGGGCAGACAGCCTTTTTTACGAAAATATTACTACAACGGATTTTGGGAACGGTAAAATTCCGGAAGACAAATTTGCAAAGTCGTTTGGCGCTAAACTCTTGAAAAAAGGTATTAATGAAGGGACGTTGAACGTCGTTAAAGCATTGAATTATTTTGAGTCCGGTGAATATTCCAACGGGCTGGATTTTTGCGATTCGATAATTGAACGAACTAAAGGGCAAAAATATTTACCTGAAATCAAAATAATTAAAGCGGCTATTTTAACGGAGCAAAAAAAATTTACCGCTTCAATTGAAATCTTAAAAAGCGTGAAACCACTGAATTTATTGAGAGAAATACTAACGCCTTTGAAATTAATATCATTAGTTAGAGATTATTTGTTTATCGGTAAAACGAATTTGGCAAGAAAATATTTCTTGAAATTAAAAAATACGGATTTAAAAAATTTTAAAAATAAGTTCGAGGCTAAAATAAATTATTTAGGCAGACATTATTTCTCCGAGGAATAATCCTCTATTATTTTAATAATCGTTTTCGATTAACTTTAATGCTAAATAAGGTGCGCTTTCTTTTGCAAGACTTTCTTTGTACTCGTTTCGGAGCTTTGCTATTTTGGTTTCCTTTTCCTGTTTTAAATTCTCGATATTTTTCATATAAGTTTTTATTAACGAATTATTGCTTTCCGTTTGTAATTTTCTTCGTTCCTCATATTCTTTTTCAATGCGAGCCTTTCCGTATTTTAAGATTGTGTCGGATTTGTTAATTTGTCTAATAATCTTTTGTTTTCGGGAGATGTTGGAAAACACGGACGAAATCGAAATGAAAGTTGAAATTACCAATCCGATTACAAACGAAATAATTCCCCATTTAATTCCTTTTAGGATAATAATAGAAATGGCAGCTACAAAATTACTTTCCGAAGGCATGTAACTGTTAGTGTATTCGGCAAAGCCTCCCGTCAGAAAAATAAAAATGCTAAGCACAGCCGTGTAAATTAAACTGTTCGAAAAATTTCTAAGCGTCTCTTGATTCTTTGAATTTTCAATTTGTTCCAACTTAAGCTTTAACTGTTCTACTTTCATTTGCACTTTTTTCTCGAATGCGTTTAAGTCGTCCTGCATTTCAATTTTAAGTCTCTCTTCAATTAGCTTAATGTTTTGTTTGAACTGTTCTACTTTTCGTTTTGCGTCCTCAATTTTTTCGTCGTAAAGTTTAATGTGCGCTTCAAGTTTGTTTTCGTAATTCTCCCGGATGTTTTTGATGATTGAATTAATTATGTTGTCGATTTTTTCTTCCAACAATTCGAACGTAATTAATATCCAGACGTTATTGCTGGTTTTAAAGTTGTCAATTATTTTTTTAATGAACGCCAAATCCTTTTGATGTGAATCCGAAAGATGATTGTGAGTTTTTTTTTCGGAAAGTCCCTCGTATTTTTTAATCACTCTTTGACGAGCGGCGTCGCCAAGATTTTCCTTGTCCGTTACTAATTGGTAAATATTTTCGTACAAATTACTGAACGGCGCGTCGAAAAAAATGTTTTGCGTAATGTTATTCTTCAAAAAATATTTGAAATAAGTTAGTTGATTGGAAGTAATAAAGAACTTAAGTCGCATTAAATCGTATTCAAACACTTGTTGGAAATACTGAAACGCCGTTTCGGAATCGCCCTCTAATAAATGAGAATAAGCCAAATAATATTTTGCAACGCTAGCCCATTGATTGAATTGCTTTGCTATTTCCAAGGATTCGATTGCTTGGTCAATCAAGTTATTTTTTATTTGAATTATTGCTAGAAAGATGTGTAGAATGTAAAGGATTCTTCCCTTTATTTTTTCGTTAATCTGAAACTTTTCCGCCTGCTTAATCGCTAATTGCATTAGCTCGTTGGCTTTTACCAAATCCAACAGCGCTGTCTCTTCGGAATAAATAAACGCGCCTACCACATTGTTCATTATTTTTGTCGAATCGTCTTGTATTTTGTCTATCAAAGTTTTTGCGTAAAAAAGTCGCGCTTCGAAGTTGGGCAACGTAACCCACTTCACGAAATATTCCTCCATCTTTTTATTGCCGAAATAAAACTTGCGATGCAAGTGTGATTTTTTTGCCGCCTCGTTTAAATAGTAATACTCCAAAAGGAAAACACCGGAAGGTCTATCCGATTTAATGAAAAACTCATTAAATTCAATGGGCAATTTGAAAAGATTGAATTTAATGATTTGTTTGAACTTTGCTTCTAAAGAAAGCTCTTCTTTATGTTCGCTAACGCCAAAGTATTCCGCGCCTAAATGTTTAAATCGAGCGAGATTTGCATAGGCAAAATTACCGTCAGCGCTTGACTGCGTTGCAATATCTACAATATTTTCAAGTCTCATCCATCCTTGGAAATTACTTTGTTAAAATCCTTTTAATTATTGCGAGAACAATTCCTCTTATTCTCATGCTTATTATCGCTGATTCTTCCAAAATCTTTAGAGCTAGACTCAATTTTTATTTTTTAATATCTTTCTAAAAATATTTCCCTGTCCGTATTCAACTTTTTTTATTAAAAAAAATAATGAGAGTAAACCTTGTAATTTCGAAGTTCGAATTTTTTTAGCGGAAAGAAATTTAGAGTCATTTAATTTTAAAATTTAATTAGGAATTCCCGCCACAGTTCCGATTAAGAGTTAGCGCTTTTGTTTGGAAAAAGCGAAACGAAGAACGTTAATTCAAAATTCGCCCTTTTTTTAAAGTAAAATTAAAGCTTTAATTGATTCTTTAATTGCAATTCGGTAATTTCGAATTTTAAAGAATAAATAATTATGCCAAAAAAAATAGCTGTTTTTGTTTCGGGTCGGGGTTCTAATTTTGCGGCTCTTCAAGCGGCGCTAAAAAAGAACGAAGAAAAAGCTGAAATTGTTTGCGTAGTGGCAAACAGGGAATGCCCGGCTTTGATTTTGGCCAAAGATTGGAACATAGAAACATTCCTTGTTTCCGTAATAAACAAAGAAAATTTTTTAACCTACGAGGAATTAAATCAAAAACTTATCGACCTGCGGGTTGATTTAATTGTGTTGGCGGGATTTTTAAAAAAAATACCCGATTTTATTATTGACAATTTTAAACGAAAAATAATTAACATTCATCCCGCGTTGTTGCCCTCCTTTGGCGGCAAAGGGATGTTTGGAATGAACGTCCATTCGGCAGTTTTTAATTCAGGTGCTAAGGTCTCGGGCGTCACAATTCATTTTGTGGACAAACTTTACGATCACGGAGAAATAATAGCCCAAAGGTGTGCGGACATTTCACAAGCTCGGTCGCCCGAAGAAATTGCCGAAACAGTGTTGCAGCTTGAACACAAACTTTTGCCCGAAACAGTATTAAAGATTGTGGAAGGTAAAATTGAATTTTTAGACAATAGAATTATTCTCCATTGAAATTTAAGAGGTTAGCATTTGAAAAAATATGCGTTGATTTCGGTTTCCAACAAAGAAGGAATAGTTGAATTTGCAAAAAAATTAATTGACTGCGATTATTTGATTTTAGCTACCGGCAATACGGCTAAAATACTTAAGGCAAACGGTATTGAGTGCACCGAAGTGTCCGATTTTACAGGCTTTCCCGAAGTGTTCGGAGGGAGGGTTAAAACGCTTCACCCGAAAATATTCGGCGGTATTTTACTCCGCCGCGAAAACGACGCCGATTTGAAAGAAGCCGTTGCCAATTCAATCAATCCAATCGATGTTGTTTGCGTTAATCTCTATCCATTCCCCGACGTTGTTAACAAGAAAGTGCCATTGAGTGAAAAGATTGAAAACATTGACATTGGCGGGCCTTCCTTAATTAGAGCTGCGGCAAAAAATTTTGAATACGTCTCGGTTTTAACAGATCCCGGGCAATACGACGGATTCCTTTCGGAATTGGAAAGCGGCGAAATTTCCAATGAGACAAGAAAGAACTTGGCTTACAAAGCTTTTGAGTACACCGCTTATTACGATTCCGTAATAGCCGATTATTTTGCCCGGAGTTTCAATCAAACGCCTGTTTACTTCCGCTTGAATTTGCCCTTAAGTTCGGAGTTGCGTTACGGCGAAAATCCCCACCAAAAAGCTTTTGTTTACGGGGACTTTGAAAAATATTTCGAAAAATTACACGGCAAGGAACTTTCTTACAATAATATTATCGATTTAACTTCCGCCGTGGATTTGGCAAACGATTTGGGCAAGAGGGCGTGCGTAGTAATTAAAC
>JALWSN010000322.1 GCA_027080245.1 Ignavibacteriales bacterium
TAAATAGCTTGAAATCCCTTTGCCCCAAGTGTCCCGGTAGGCAATTTCTTCAATTACGCTCTGTTTCTTTTCAGCGGTTTCGCCTTGTATTTCAATTGTAAAACCGAAATCAGCCCCAACGGCAAAAGGCGGGTCAATGTAAATAAGTTTTATTCCGCCTTCTTTCTCAATTTCCTCGCGTAGCGGTCCGTTAGCCAAAGAGGAAAGGATAAGTTTGTTATCGCCCCAAATTAGTTTGTTTGTCCAGCCGGCTAATTGTCGTCCGCGGAAATCAAACAGATCAGGTTCTTCTTCGGCGGTTTCTTTTCGCGGTTCATCAATTTGCTCAATGCTGTGGAAAGGAAGCGCAATATTTGTAACCTCTTCTTTGCGTCCGTTCCAAAAAAGGAAAACGTCTTCTTCGTCTGAAAAAAGTTTGTAAATATCTTCTTTGGGTAAATTTTTGCCGTTTTTAATGAGCTCAATAATTCTGTTTTTGTCGGCTTCCGATAAGTTCATTTTCTATCCTTATTCTTAATTTCAAGTTTTCTTATTGCTTGTTCAAAATCTTTATCCGCTTTGCTCAATTTTTTTCGCTCGTCTTTAATAAATTTATCGTATTCAAGCTCTGCGTTCTGTTTTGCAAGCTCGTGCGAAATTGAACCGGCGTCTTTCAAGATATCGCGGTCGTTAAGATTTAAGAAAGCGTCCAATTTTTTTATCCAATCTTTCATATACATCGGTATTCGACGCATCGCTTGTCCTTCCGCAAAAATAAGATATTGTTCAACAAGATTATTTAACGCTCGTAATTCTTCTTCGGTTAAATAGTTCTTAGCTATTACAACGTCGGATTTACGAATTTTCTCGCCGCGCCAGTTTGTAAGTCCCATATTCGGTTTAGAACTATCGGCGCGTTCGTTGATAATTTCCGCGGCGGTTTTGCCCGTGATTGCCCAATGTAATTTATTTTGGACGGTCTGAAAAAACTTTATGCTCAATTCGTTTGTTGGATCATAATCGACGCTTGTAGCGTAAATATCGGTAATTTTTCGGTAAAAGCGTTTTTCGGAAGCGCGTATATCCTGAATACGCTGCAAAAGTTCTTCAAAATAATCAAAAGGCAAATCGGGATTTTTAAGGCGCTCGTCATCCAAAACAAAACCTTTTACAATATATTCCCTTATCCGCCGCGTAGCCCATTGTCTGAATTTTGTGGCGATGTGAGATTTAACGCGATAGCCTACGGAAATAATTGCGTCGAGATTATAAAATTTTGTTTTGTATTTTTTGCCGTCCGCGGCAGTTGTCAAGAATTCCTTGACAACTGATTCTTCGTCCAGTTCTCTTTCCTTAAAAATATTGGAAAGGTGTAAACTGATATTCTGTTTGGTTGTTTGAAAAAGTTCCGCCATTGTTTTTTGTGAAAGCCAAACGGTTTCGTCTTGAAAACGCACGTAAATTTTAGTCTCACCGTTTTCGGTTTGGTAAATCAAAAACTGCGAATTGTTTGCCGGTAAATTATTTTTTTGTTCATTCATAGTTTAATTTTATTATTATTCATTGGTTCTGTAAAATTTATTAGCATTAGCAAATAATGAAACTAACTTAATTTGCCAGACAGCGTTTGGCGAATTGTAGAACTCAAAAAAATATAAACTAAGGAATATGTTCTTCTTTTTTATTCGGTTTTATTTTCATTATTCGTCCGTCCTTATAAACGACTATCACGCTATTGTTTTTTCTCTTTGTCTCAAGAAGTTTCTGATATGTTTTATTTAAACCTATCAAAACTTTTTTTCTTATATCAGCTATGATCTGTTCTTTAACTTCCATAATATTTTTTATTATTATCTGCCTTAAATATTTTAACAACGTCGGCGAATGATTTTAAGCTTTCTTTAATCTCGTCCCATTTTTCCTGTTTAACGTAAACAGGCGTGTACGAAAATTTGTTTTGCGCATTATTTACGTCGTCGCACCATTGGACAAGTCGTTTAATTTTGCGAACGTCGTCTAAATCTTCTCGTCCCTTTGTTTCCACAACGTAAATTTTACCTTCTCCGGTTTTTACGAAAAAGTCCGGATAATATTCCCTGATATTTCCGTCTTCGGCTTGGTATTCAATCTTAAAATTAATTCCGCCTTCGCCAATTGTGTTTTTAGCAAAAGCTACCACGTCGCCAAATCGGTTTTCAAGAAAAGCAGCGAACTCGAGTTCAAAATCGTTATCGCCAATAATTTTGTTAAATATTGATTTTTTAGGGATGAGAAATTTTTGCTCCGGCGCAATTTTAGGTTTTGTATTTCGTAGCGAGATGAAGTTTTTAATTTCCGCCGAACCTCTGTCCGTAATAGTTAATTCGTCAATTGCTTTCTTAAAGGTTGATTTCAAGATTTCCCTTGTTTCGGGTTCGGACAAATTACGTAAAGTTTGCGGATTGCTAAGCTCAACTTCTTTGCCGAACAATTTATATTTCACAAAACTTTCAACTTTCGGGTAAAGAACATTAAATCCGCCAATTAACCTGCTTTCTTTCAAAATAGAGGACGTAAAGAAAGCAATTACATTCCTGTAATCCGGCGTAATCCCTTTAAATAATGTTTTGTGTGAGAATTTACCGTCAATGTCAGTAAAAATTATTTCTTTTAATTCGTCGTCATTGTAAGCGTTAAAAGTGGCTATTTTGTGTTTTAATTTTGAAACGTCTATTAACTCAAGATTTTTGTATTCTCGGAATATTCTTGGCGTAAGAACCGGTAATGGAATATCAAGTTTTTCCAAATCTTTTTCTTTATTATCATTATCAACTTCAATAATAACCGGAGCTTTTGTTTTTGTGCCATGCCCCATTGGACTATATTCAAATTCAACTCCCTCGGTTTTTAAGCTTTCAACAAATTCCAAAAACGCTTTCGTTCCAATTACTACTAATTTTTCTTTTTCGCTCTTAATCCCAAACATTTTACGCAAGCCTCTGCCGATTGCTTGCTCGGGAAGAATTTGTGATTTTGCTTTAAATGGACGCAAACCTACTATTGTTGTTACGTTTTTAACATTCCACCCTTCGCGCAACATTAAAACCGAAACAACTGCCTTGTAGGGAGATTGGTCGCTGTCAATGTCGTCAGCCGCCTTTCGTAATTTTTCAAGTTCATCTTTCGCTTTTTTACTTTTAGTATTTTCAATAATTTCCCCTGAATTATTCGTATGAATTGTAAGCACGGCGTCTTTTAATTTAGGGAAATTTGTTTCTAAGAATTCCGCCGTTCTGTCAGCTTCTTTTGTGTTGGTTGTCATTACAAAAAGAATAGGAGTTTTTTGACTTTTTAGCGCTTCGTATTGTTTTTCCCATTCCAAATAGCCGAGATTAATATGGTCTCTGTACCTTTCAATAAAATCGGACGAATCTTTTTCTTCAATTATATTTCTTGAAACTTCATCCGGCAGAACCGGCGTTTTTACTACCTTTTGATCAATAGCTTCTACAAGAGGATAGTCGCAAATAGTTTGAACGAAAATTGAGCCGTTATTATGTTTAGGCGTAGCGGTAAAATCCGCTTGTAAAGAAATTCCGTTCCCGTTTTTAAGTTTTAATTTGTTACTAATATCTTCAATATTTTTGAACCAAGCCAAAGATTTATCGTGAATATGATGCGCTTCGTCGTTAAGAACAACCAAATCTTTAATTTTGTCGCTCCTTAATATTTTACCTAAGTCAAGTCCTTTATTAACATCCGCATCAGCTTTTGGTTTAATACCCAAGAACATTTCTTCAAAAGTTGTTTCCGGCGTTTCATTTAAAAATATTCGATGTACGTTTGTTAGAAAAATATTTCCCGTTTCGCTAATCTGTTCTAAGGTGTCTTGAATATGTAAAGTAATTTGAAAATCATTCTTCCAGTCTTTGTCGGCAAACCCATTTTCAGGAATAAAAGGTTCTTTAAAAAACATTTTAAGTCCTACGAAATCATTTTTTAAACGATTTAGAACAATAATATTAGGCGCAATTACAAGAAAGTTTTTCGAAAGCGGACTTTCATTTTCGTAAAGTTTGTGGAAGTAACTCCAGACTAAAGTTAAAGCCATTACTTTTGTTTTTCCGGAGCCGGTAGCCATTTTAATCACGTATCTTGTCCAGTTCTCGTCAAACATTCCCGAGCTTACTTGCCCTGAAGAATCAAAACGCATTAACTCGTATTTATCGCGAGCATTAGCAACTTCGTACAAAAAAATAATTGACTCAATCGCTTCTCGCTGAGCAAAATAAAATGTAAATTTTTTCTCCCCTTTAAAATGTTCCCGATTAAACCAAAAGTTTAATAAAGCTTTTGATGTTGGAGAAGCGCCAAGGTAATTATTATCACGCCAATCTTTTACTGCTACTCTAATCTTATGAACAAGAGGCGGTAGAAGTTTCTGATATTCGTTGTTAAATAAGTCCGCTTGATCTTGAGAAGGCGCCCATCTTTCGCTTGGGTCCAATACTGTAAAAGGGTCTTGTGTTTTCATTTTGTTCCTTAGCAAAATGTGGTTTAATTTTAAGTTAATATTTTTCTCGTACCAATTTTACCCGCTTTCATTTTCAATAGTTAATTAAACTTCTCTCGCACTTTAACACATTTAAGAAATTAAAAACAAATTAAAAATAAACATTCTAAAAATCAATCTTGAAAAATTTCTTTCTTGAACGAATGATTAAATCTCCGTTAAATATTTCAATCAAATTTTTCTTAATTTAAAAGCCAAATTTTGAAAAATAAGGAATGCAAAATGAACAATAAAATTTTTCCCCAAGATAAATGGAAGAGATTAATCTCCGACGAACGCGACAAAGTTCTGAATCGCAAAAAATTTTTTGAAGTTGCCCAGCCGGATAGCAAAGAAACTTGGGCGGACATTGGCTGCGGTCCGGGATTCTTTACCCTACCCTTGGCTGAAAGGGTGAAATTAGTTTATGCTGTGGACGTGAGCGAAAATATGCTTCACATCTGCAAAAGTCGCGCCGAGGCGGAAGCTCTTCAAAACATTAAATTCGTTAAAGCGGATTCTAACTCCTTCAACCTGCCGGACGAATATTTCGACAGGGCGCTGCTTGTTACTGTCTTTCACGAATTCGACAATCCGCAAGCGGCTGTGGAACAGATTCGCAAAATCCTCAAAAGCGACGGAATGGCTTTTATTATTGATTGGAAAGTCATTGAAACCGAATTCGGTCCGCCGTTGAATCACCGCATTCCCGAAGAGGAAATAATTCGGCTTTTTGCTAACGGCGGATTCGAACTGGCGCAAAAATGGAGCCTTTACGAATTTTATTACTCGCTTGCGTTCAAAAAACTTTGATTCTTGAACTCAAATAATTAGCGGGCAAACCCCTTACCCTTTAATTACGCCAAGCGGTTTAAGGCGAACAACGTTTTTAGTAATGCCGGCATTTTCCAGCGCGCCCACTACGTCCTCAACGTCCTTGTAAGCGTAAGGCATTTCCTCGGCTATTGTCCTGAACCCTTTTGCCTGAATTTCTATT
>JALWSN010000323.1 GCA_027080245.1 Ignavibacteriales bacterium
CAGTTTTTTGATCGCCACCCCGCTTTCGGTAATTAAAAAAATATTTGCATTGCTGCCCAAAGCGTTAAAAGGGGAATCCTTTTCCAAACAGGATTACCTTGATTTGTTGAAAGCGTTTAACGACTTGTTTTTAATTGCTCAAAGGGACGGTTTGCTTTCAATTGAGTCACACGTAGAAGATCCGAAAGAAAGCGAAATACTTTCCCAGAGCAAGAAATTTGTGGAGAACAAATTCATCAGCAGCTTTTTTTGCGACACAATGAAAGTAATGCTTTCGGGCGGAGTACCGCCGCACGAGTTGGAGAATTTAATGGATTCGGAAATTGAAACATACGAAGCGGAATTTAATCCCGTACCCAGCTCCATTACCAAGTTAGCCGATTCCTTTCCCGGTTTGGGAATTGTGGCGGCTGTATTGGGAATTATCGTTACTATGGCTTCAATCGACAAAGGGGCGGAAGTTGTGGGGCACCACGTAGCTGCTGCGTTGGTTGGCACCTTCCTTGGCGTGCTCCTTTCCTACGGAATATTCAACCCAATAGGCTCTATTTTGGAGCACGTAATTGAGCACGAAGTAAGGTTCATGCAAACAATAAAAACTTGCATTGTTGCTTACGCTAAAGGCAATCCGCCTATAGTAGCAGTGGAGATGGCGCGCAGAACAATATTTACAGATGTGCGTCCAACATTTAGCGAGCTTGAAGATTACATGAGGAATAAGGGATAAGAAAATGGCTGAGAACGAAAATCAACCGATAATAATTGTAAAAAAGAAGGGACACGGCGGAGGTCATCACGGTGGCGCGTGGAAAGTGGCGTACGCGGATTTCGTGACGGCTATGATGGCTTTATTTATCGTTTTGTGGGTGCTTGGGCAAAGCGAGGATATTAAACAATCCGTCGCACATTATTTTAACGACCCGGTTGGATTTTCGGACAAAACAAGCGGATTTATTGGCAGCGGAAGGAAAGATTCCGGCGCAAGAATTCAGCGCAAAAAGAAAGGGGTTAATTTCCACACATTGCAAAAGATAAAATTCGAACAAATGATGAAGGAACTTTCCAAGGAAATTGCTAACGACAAGGAATTTAAAAAATTGGCTTCGCAGGTGGACATTAAACTTGTTAACGACGGATTAAGGATTGAAATGATGGATAAGGAGAATAATTATTTCTTTGACGTAGGCAGCGCACATTTGAAACCCGCTGCTAAAAAGTTAATTCTTGCGTTGGCAAAAAAAATTAAAAAAATTCCCAATAAGATTGTAATTGAAGGACACACGGACGCAAGAAAATTTGTTTCAGGCATCAGAGGTTACACTAATTTTGAACTAAGCGCCGATAGGGCAAACGCGGCGAGGAGAATTCTGGTAGAAGGTGGAGTTAGCAACGACCAGATTGAGGAAATCCGGGGCTGGGCAGACCATCGTCTTCGCGATCCTAAACATCCCAACAGTCTGGTTAACAGAAGAATCAGCATAATCATCAAATATTTGGAGAAAAAATCATGAAAGAAAGAATTATTGTGGTGGAAGACGATACATTTTCTCAGCAGTTTTACAAATTTTTACTGGAAAAGCACAATTACGAAACATTTATTTCAGACGATGTGGACGCTGTGTTAAAAGAGTTGGAAATTAAGAAACCCGTTTTAATAATTATGGACGTGAATTTAACTAATTCTTATTTGGATGGAAAGAAAATCGACGGAATTGACTTTTCAAAATACATTAAAAGCCTTCCCGATTACAAAGATATCCCAATCCTAATTATTACGGCGCATTCTTATGAAACCGAAAAGAGGAAAATTTTGGAAGATAGCGTTGCGGATGGTATATTTCCAAAACCAATCTACGATTTCAATAAATTGTTAAATAAAATTGAAGAACTTAAACTTAAATTAGTAGCATGAAAAACAAAATAATAATAGTTGAAGACGACCAGGATACGACGTTTATCCTTTCAAGATTATTAGCTAAAAATAATTTTGAAGTGAAAATTGCCACTAATGGCGAAGAAGCGCTAAATATTTTGAATGAGGGATTTTTCCCCGAGGTGATTTTGGCTGATTGGACAATGCCCATAATGGACGGATTGGAACTGTGCAAAACCGTAAAGGGGGACGAGAACTACAAAACCATTTATTTCATTATGCTAACCGCTCGTTCTTCGATTAGGGACAGGGTAAAAGGGCTGGAAGTAGGGGCGGACGATTTCCTAATGAAACCTATCGACAATACGGAACTAATGGCAAGAATTCGCTCCGGAGTTAGAATTTTCAGATTGCAAAACGAACTTCGCAAAGTAGAGCACAGCAAAGCTTTGGTTGAAATGGCTTGTACAATCGGGCATAAATTTAACAATCCGTTAAGCAGTTTGGTTGTTTCAATCGATTCGCTAAAAGACGAGCTGCCGGAGGATTTCAAGGTAAAATACGCAGAGGATTTGAAGGTAATTAAAGAATCCATTGAAAGAATTACTTCGCTTGTAAAGGAATTAACAAAACTGGACGATCCTAAAATCATCAATTATTTGGAAAATAATAAGATGATTAACCTCGGGGAAGATTAATTTTTACCCAGCCCTAAAGTTTTTCCTTCTTCTCTCGATAATATGAACGGGAGAAGAATATGTTGGACAAAATTGCAAATATTGAACTTAACTTAACGAGGAAGAACAACAAAAGGAACTTCCGTCGCAAAAGTTTTTCCGAAATTTACATTAGTCGGAAAATGGATTCTTCGGATTCGTTAATGATTTCTCCCGCATTTAAGCTTCTTAAAAATTACGGATTTTTAATTAAGGACTTTAACAAGCATTCCTCGGAACAATACGATTTGGTCATTAACATCGAGGAGTTTGTTTTTGAAGTGAACCTGGACACAAAGAGGGTTGTGGATAGGCATGAACTGGAATATTTAATTTCACATAAAAAGGAATTGGGTAAAAAGAATATTAAAATAAATGTTCTAACGCGTACGCAAATTTCGATGGACGTTAAACCGACGGAAAGAATTAAGCTTGACGCCCTGCGTTTTTTGTTCTCCAGATGTTACGATTTGGATATTACGAAAGAATTGAACAAGGAAAACACTTTTGCGCTTAATAATCTTTTGGACAAAATTTATTACGGCATGCTCGATGAATTTACTCGCATCAATTACGTCGTCGTTCGATTCATCGATTTGGTCAACGGAACGAAGTTAGTTAAAAAATGCGGTTTAAACGAACACTTTAACGAGGCGATTTTCATTAAATCAATTAGACCGGAAGCTACGGATGAAAACAAAAATTGACGAGGATTTCGGACTGCTTTTTAATTCCATTTTGCCGGAAATAGAAAAGCAAAGCCTTCGGGAAAAGGGGGAAGTGATTTTAGTTTTGGATTCAAAGCTCGAAATTAAATATGTGAATTCTTACCTCGAGCATTGGCGCTCGTTAAAAAGTTTAGGCGAGCTGAAAATTGACCCCGACATTTCCATGCTGCTGGAAATGTTTTCGAAAAATAGGATTAATTTCCTTACGCTCGAAGTAACGATTGATTGGGAAGAAGGAATTACGGATTACAAAGTGGACATCACCAAACTCAACATCTCCAATCAGTTGTATTTTTTGCTTGTTTTCGAATCTCTGACGAAGAAGATTAGAATTGAAAGAAAAATCAACAATTTGACCTACGCGTTGGATTACGGGAACATTCCCGTAATAATTGCCAACGCAAACAACGAAATAATTTACTCTACTACTTCGTTCGAAAAAATTTTAAACAAAAGCATCGAGGAATTGTTCAAAGCGAATTTGGTTGGAATCTTGTTCCCCTATCTTTCATTAGAAGAGAGGGGATTGTTGGAATCGGCCGTTCGCGAGCTTAAACCATGGAAAAAGACCTTAATCATTCAAAGTAAAAGCGGGGTTAAATATTACGAATTTTTAGTAAGACCGATTTTTTACGAAAACAATTCAGACTGGAATTTAATTCTTACGGCTCACGATTTAACCGATTTCGTACTTAAACACGAAGAAATACGCCGCAACGAAAAACTATTAAATTCAATTGTGAACAACATTTCCGAAATGCTTGTAATGTTCGAAAAGGATGGGGATGATTACAACATTAAAGTTTCCAACAAAAAATTTCAGGAATATTTGGGAGTTAACAACACTTTAGGTTACACGTTAAAGGACGCTTTTACCGGCGAGAATTACGTTTTGTTGCAAAAGAAAATTAAGCAGTTGGAGCGAAACGAGGTCAATTACGTTAACTTTGAACGCGAATTGGACGACGGCAAATTTTACGAAATTTCCGGGGCAATGATGCTCGATCCGGTAGAAGACAAGTATTATTACATTTTTACCTTTAACGATCTTTCCAATCGAATAGCTTATGAGCGTCAATTAAAAAAAGCTTACCAAGAGGAAATCAAGTTAAACAAATTAAAGAACGATTTTCTGGAAAATATTTCGCATGAATTACGCACTCCAATTAATGCAATTGTCGGTTACACGGATTTTATTAAAGAGAGCGTCGAGGAAAAAAATTACGACGGAATTGAAGAAATTTCCGAAGCGCTGCAAGAAGTTGTGGCAAGGTTGTTGAAACTTTTTGACAATATTATTAGCGCCGCAAATATTGAAGCAAACAAAGTGGAAATCAATCCCGTAACGTTAAATTTAAATCAAGTTGCCCGAGACGTACACAAGAAATATTCGCCAGTGGCATTGGAAAAGGAGTTAAATTTCCAGATGGAATTTTTGGACGACCCGATTTACGTTAATGCGGACTGGGTAAAGTTGGAAGAGACTTTAAGCGCGCTGGTTGACAACGCCATTAAGTACACGCAGGAAGGGAGAGTTTTCGTTAAAACATTCATCGAAGGAGAAGAAGGCGCCGTTCAAGTAATCGATACAGGTGAGGGGATTGATCAATCCAAATTACAGCATTTAATTCAACCGTTCGGGCAAGGGGAAGAAGGCTACACACGCAATTATCAAGGCGCAGGCTTGGGGTTAACCATAGCTTACAAATTAGCCCTTTTAATGGGAGGTAAAATCTATTTCGACAAGAATGTTTCCAAAGGAACAATTGTTACGCTGAAGTTCCCGTTGGCGGAAAAACCTTAATTTAATTATGAATTATGAATGTTGAATTATTAATGGTTTAAATGTTAAGGGATTTTTTCCTTCGTTTGGCGTTCGGGGTTTTAGGAGATTTTGCCTTAAGCCTATTTTTTTATGAATGGACAAGTGGATGGTGGATGGAGGGAGTAGATTTTGTTTTTAAAACTTTTTGTTCTTAGTTCGTAGTTCTTGGTTCTTGGTTGATTTTTTGAATGGGAAATTTTGTAGCGCATATTAATTTTTCGCGCTGCGGAAAACAATCTGCGAGAAAAAATAAGTAAGCAAAAATTGACAAATTTGTGAAATTCAAGAAAAATCGAAAACCGACAAATAATTGTTGGTTAAATTTGTTGCTTAAGACTTATTCCTTAAGACT
>JALWSN010000324.1:0-4140 GCA_027080245.1 Ignavibacteriales bacterium
AGCTTGGCGCGTTTGCATTGTCCGAACCCGAAGCTGGCAGTGACGCTACGAGGCAAAGAACGCTTGCCGAAAAAGACGGCAAGTATTGGGTGCTTAACGGGATGAAAAATTGGATTACAAACGGGTCAACGGCAGATTATTACATCGTAATGGCGCAAACAGATCCTTCGAAGGGACATCATGGAATAACCGCGTTCCTTGTGGAAAAAGGAACACCGGGTTTCGATCATGGAAAGAAAGAAGACAAGCTGGGAATACGGAGTTCCGACACTTGTTCGCTTTCGTTTACTAACTGCCGCGTGCCAGAGGAAAACGTACTTTGGGAAGTAGGTAAGGGATTTAACTTTGCAATGAATACTTTGAACGGCGGGCGTTACGGTATTGCCGCTCAAGCGGTTGGCATTGCCGAGGGAGCTTTTGAAGCCGCTATTAAATATTCAAAAGAGCGGAAAGCTTTTGGCACCGAAATTGCCAATCATCAGGCTATTCAATTCAAACTTGCCGACATGGCTACTAATTTGGAAGCCTCTAAATTACTGACCTTACAAGCCGCGGCTCTGAAAGATGCCGGTAAGCCTTACATTAAGGAAGCTTCCATGGCTAAATTGTTTGCCTCGAAAACAGCTGTTAACAACGCGCTGGAAGCCATTCAAATTCACGGCGGTTACGGCTACGTTCGCGAATATCAGGTGGAGAGATTTTTACGCGACGCTAAAATAACAGAGATTTACGAAGGCACTTCGGAAATTCAGAGAATAGTTATTGCGCGTCAGTTGCTGAAAGAATTCTAAAATAAAAGCGCCCTTTGATATTTAACAAAGGGCGCAATTCCTTCTTTTTTAACTATCTTTACATGTGAAGCATTTTTGATTGATTTAAATTGTTTAATAAATTACGATGTGGCTAAATAATTCAAACCCGTAAGTTAAGATGCGTAAAGGAAAACACAATGATGAAGGCAATTTTAATTTTGGCGTTGCTTTTAACAATTGATATTACAGCACAAACGGATTGGCAGAGGTGGAAGGCGTCGGATATTACTTACCGAACCGCCCCCCAAAAAAAAGTAATTTTTATGCTGGACTCTTCTTCTTTCGGAATTGAAATTGTTTCGGCTTTTCAGAACGCTTACTATTTGCTATTTTCTAATTACGACGGCGACAATTGTCCGTTCAATCCTACATGTTCACATTTTTTTGTTCAAGCCGTTAAGGCTACAAATATTTTACAAGGTGCGTTAATGTTCGCCGATAGATTCACGCGTGACACTAATTTATTTAAAACTCGAAGTCAATATCCGGTTGAAAAAAACGGAAAACTTTTCGACCCCATTTATTTTTACGAACTTGATTTGAAGAATATTAATTTGAAAAATTATTTTAGCGCTTGGAAATAGAATGAAAATATTTTCTACCGTTATCCTTACTCTGCTTTTACTGCTTGTTAATAATGATTTTGGGCAATCAAAAGTAAATCTTTTTTCTCTACAAAACCGAAAGAAATTTGCCGATTACCTTTTTTGTAACAAGGATTACTTAAGAGCGTTCGACGAATACAAAATTTATTTGTCCGAAGTAAACAACGACACAATTAAATTTAAAATTGCGCTTGG
Source organism: Ignavibacteriales bacterium (assembly GCA_027080245.1). Taxonomy (GTDB): domain Bacteria; phylum Bacteroidota; class Ignavibacteria; order Ignavibacteriales; family Melioribacteraceae; genus WFQV01. Next base: position 1,613 of record JALWSN010000324.1, read on the forward strand.
GTTCAGAAAAATGCGCAGATACGGGGAGGCTTTGGATTATTTAAAATCACTTTTTTTTAACTCCAAATTTGCAATCCAGGCAAGGAATGAATATTTTAAGACGCTGCTAATGGCTAATAAAATCAATGCTATCAGGCGTTACATTAAAGAGCCGATATTTATTACCGGGGATTCGCTAAAAGTCCCTTTGAAATTATTTTACGTGGCAAAAATGTTCGGCAATACAAACTTACCCGATTCGAACGAACTAAAAAAAATATTTACGCCTGAAGAATATTCACAAATCGACCGATTTTATTGGACGAAAAAGAACCTGCCTTTAAAGAGCCTAACAAAGGCAGGCATTTTATCAGCTCTTATTCCCGGATTGGGAAAAATCTACACCCAAAATTACGGCGACGGTATTACAGCTTTTTTATTTACTGCCGCTCTGGGAACTTTAGCTTACGCTAATTTCAAAGCCCGGCACAAGTTCCGCGCATGGTTGTTTAGCGGATTAACGGCTTTATTTTATTCGGGTAACATCTACGGTTCGGTTGCTTCCGCGCAAATTTTTAACGCAAAGATAGCCTTTGATTTTCGGAAAAAATTAAAGTTGTATCTGGAGAAGGTTAATTATTTTGTTCCGCAATACAATTTTATTTGTAACTAAATTATGTGTATGATGAGCGCTCGATATTTAATAATTAAAATAAGTTTCTTGAATAAAGGCTTCCGAGCGACAGGACTTATAATTGCCCTGTATTTATTTGCTTTTAGCCAGCTTCAGTTTAATGGTTTGCTGGCTCAGGAATATTTAAAACGCCAAAAAAAGTTTGCCGATTCGTTATTTTCAAAAAAAGATTATTTCAGAGCTATTACTGAATACAAAAGATTGAAATTTTTCGACAGTAACGGTTCGTTTAATTTTGTTTCCGACTTTAAAATAGCCCTAAGTTACAAAGGCGGCGCAAAGTTTAAAGAAGCGGCGAACTATTTTAACCTTGCATTAGCCGAGGCAAATAACGATTCGGAAGAATTTACAGCTAATATTGAATTAGTTAAAACTTTAATAATTGCAAGAAGAACTACGCGGGCGTTGGCAAAAATAAACTCGCTGAAAAAAATTTATTACGGAAACAAACGTAAGGAGTTGCAGTATTGGCAAGGGTGGGCTTTTATGTTCGCTGAAAAATGGGTGAAAGCCGACTCAGTGTTTCGCATAATTGGAGAAACGAAATTAGACTCTGTTTGCAAAAATGTTCTTAATGAACGATATTCGTTAACCGTGGCGAAAATATTTTCTTACTTAATGCCAGGTGCAGGACAGCTTTACGCAGGTCATCCTTGGTCGGGGTTAATGTCGTTTGCCTGGAATGCCCTTTGGGGCTATTTAACTTTGAAAGCGTTTTTCGCAGAACGTTATTTTGACGGAATTGTGATTGGGAATTTGCTCTGGTTTAGATTTTACAGGGGAAATCTTCAAAATGCCGAGAGATTTGCAAGGAGAGAAAATAAAAAAATTTACAACAATGCGTATGATTATTTACAATTTAAATTTAAGGGGAAAAAGTTGTGAAAATTACCGAAGATTTAATTCGTAAAGTAACTTGGGAAGCTATTGAACAGCTTGGTAAAAACGTTACTGTAGATACGGTCAAAGCCGTGGTTAGCAAATCCCTTGAAAAGCTTAACGCCGAAGACCATTTTGAAAAAGAAAACATCGGCGATTCGGGGCGAGTTATTTTAACTTCCTTCGGGCTTAATCATCCCGGCATAGTAGCCGGAATAACGCAAGTTTTAAGCCGCGCTCAATGCGATATTCAAGACATTAGCCAAAAGCTTATGGGGGATTTTTACACGATGATTATGATAATCGACATTACAAATTCGCCTAAGGAATTAAAGGAAATTCAGGACGAGTTAAATAAAATAGCACAGGAATTAAAAGTAAAAATTTATTTGCAGCACGAAGACGTTTTCAGGTTTATGCACAGAATTTAATTTGATTATCATTTAATGGAGATTAAAGATGCCTTACCAGTTTGAAGAAATTCTCGAAACAATCAAAATGACGGAAATTGAACATTTTGATATTAGAACCGTTACGCTTGGAATAAATTTAAGAGATTGCGCCGATAGAAGCATTGAAATAACCAAACAAAAAGTTTACGAAAAAATTTTGAAGTACGGAAAGAATCACGTAAAGAACGCCGAAGAGATAGAAAAAAGATACGGAATTTCAATAGCAAACAAAAGGATTTCTATAACGCCTGTGTCAATTCCGTTCGGCGCTTTTTCGGCCGAGGAATACATTCAAATTGCCGAGAAGCTTGACGCAGCGGCGGGAGAAGTGGGAGTAGATTACCTTGCTGGTTATTCGGCGTTGGTTCAAAAAGGATTTACCAAAGGAGAATTAGAGCTAATAAAATCAATACCTTCGGCGCTTGCGGCGACGAAACGCGTTTGTTCGTCGGTTAACGTAGCGTCCACTAAGGCGGGAATAAATATCGACGCAGTGAATTTAATGTCTGCCATAATTAAAGAAA
>JALWSN010000324.1:4150-5476 GCA_027080245.1 Ignavibacteriales bacterium
GCGGAAAGAGATTCGATTGGATGTGCAAAATTAGTGGTTTTCGCTAATGCGGTTGAAGATAATCCTTTTGTTGCGGGAGCATTCCATGGCGTAAGCGAGCCAGAGGTGGTTTTGAACGTTGGCATTAGCGGCCCGGGCGTTGTTTTGGACGCTATTAAAAACGCCGGGCCTGTAAACGTTAACGAATTGGCGGACGTAATTAAAAAAACCGTTTTCAAAATTACCCGCGCCGGCGAACTCATTGGTAGAAAAGTTGCTGAGCTAAACGGAGTTGAGTTTGGCATCGTAGATATTTCTCTTGCGCCTACGCCCGCAGAAGGGGATAGCGTTGCGGAAATACTGAAGGCAATGGGGCTTGAAGATGTGGGAGCGCCGGGAACAACGGCGGCTTTGGCAATGTTAAACGATTCCGTTAAAAAAGCGGGATTGATGGCTTCTACTTCCGTTGGCGGGCTTAGCGGAGCGTTCATTCCCGTAAGCGAGGATTTGGGAATGATTAAAGCCGTGGAAAATGGAAATCTTTCGCTGGAAAAATTGGAAGCTATGACGTCGGTCTGCTCGGTTGGGCTGGACATGATTGCAATTCCGGGCAAAACTCCCGACGAAGTAATTGCCGGCATAATTGCCGACGAGGCGGCAATAGGAGTTATTAACGACAAGACTACTGCCGTGAGAATAATTCCTGCAATCAATAAAGACGTTGGCGATTATGTCGATTACGGTGGATTGCTTGGACGAGCGCCTATACTGGACGTCCGGCAATTGAGCCCGGCGGCTTTCCTTTCCCGAGGCGGCAGATTCCCTGCTCCTACGCGAAGTTTAACAAATTAAGTTGAGGTAAAAATGAAAAAAAACACATTGATTGCTTTAGGAATAATTATCGTCATAATTTTTTTAATTGGAAGTTGGTACGCTAATATTTACAATAGTCTTGTTGCTTTGAACGAGCAGGTTAACCAAAGTTGGAGTCAGGTAGAAAATCAATATCAGCGCAGAGCTGATTTAATTCCCAATTTGGTTGAGACGGTTAAAGGCGTGGCGAATTTTGAAAAGGAAACTTACACTGCAGTTACTGAAGCTCGTGCAAAAGTGGGGCAAATTCAAGTAACGCCCGAATTGCTTAATGATCCCAAAGCTTTTGCGATGTTTCAAAACGCGCAGGACAAACTTTCGAACGCTCTTTCAAGATTGTTGGTAGCCGTGGAAAATTATCCGCAATTAAAGGCTAACGAAAATTTTCTTCAATTACAAGCGCAGCTTGAAGGAACGGAAAACAGAATAGCCGTTGAACGAAGAAAATTTAATAAAGCGGTGCAGGAATACAAC
>JALWSN010000325.1 GCA_027080245.1 Ignavibacteriales bacterium
AAACAATTTTAGTGCTGAATAAAATTTCAAAAAAAGAAATAAATAACTTGAAAAGTCCCGAAAAAAAACCCAATTTTGTTGCTATTGATTTTTTAAATGCTTGTAAAATTATTGAAGAAGATATTAGGGAGAAAGTTTGAAATTAAACTTTAGATTAGTTGTATTATTAGGGCTTTTGTTTGCTGTTGGGTGTAAAGACAATATTACGGACATTGGGGATAACTTAATTCCAACCTACGATAGATTTGTCGTAAAAAAAGTGCGAACCGATACATTAAACATAAATCAAAAAAGTTACGCATACAAAACCTCAATAAATTTAGGGGCTTCGCCCCGCACGCTTTTGGGAAAGTACCGCGGAATAAAGTCCACAGCGTTGCTGCGTTTTTATTTGAATTTAGCTGACTCGGTTTCTAACGCACTAAGAGTAGACTCGCTGGTAATTAAAAAAGCGTGGATTGAGCTTGACGTAAATTATTACATGGGAGAGGCGGGTTCGCCTTTTAATTTTTCCGTTCACAAAATAAATCAATTTTGGATGCCGGATTCTTTCAACGCCGACAGTTTGGCTAAATTGAATTACGATTCAAAAATACTCGCTGCGCCTACAAATCCTTTGGATTCAATAATTACCGTACCGATGCCGGCGCAAGTAGCGCTGGAATGGATGAAATATGCGATTAAAGATTCGCTTGCGGTCAACAACGGTTTGCTGCTTTTGCCCGACGAATCTTCTCGCCACATTATTGGCTTTCAAGGATTAAGTAAAGCGCCTCTAACTTTAGAACCAATTTTAAAAATAATTTACCAAAAACCCGGCTCTTTTACAGATACTCTTAATTCAATTGTAACTCACGACGTTAACGTAATTACTGGCGTAAGCGAAATTCCCTTGAATACCAAACGCATTCAATTGCAAGGTGAGTATGCGCTGCGAAGTTACTTTTATTTAAAAACCGACTTCATTCCAAAAGACGCTATTATTAACAAAGCCACCTTAAGAATGTTTGTTGATTCGACAAGTACTATCTACGGCTCTATTAAAACGGATTCGATTAAGGTTGAATTCGTTTCGGACTCTTCGAAGAAGGAAATTGATTTGAAAACTCCTCCCGCTTACCTTGGAAATTACGGAAGTTATTTTTACGGAGACGTTACAGGCTTTATTCAAAAATGGGTTAACGGCTCAAGCAATCAAGGCTTAATTTTAAGGGCTTCGGACGAAGGGAGAGCGCTGAACTTTATTTCCATTTACGGTTCTAATGCAACGGACAAAAACAAGAGGCCGCGCTTAACAATTTACTACACGGACAAAAAATGATTAAAAAAATAAAATATTTTGCAGCGCTAATATTATTTGCAAATGTCGCTTTCGCCATGGGCGGTGGGGCTTACTCAAGGTACGGTTTGGGCGAGCCAATTTACTCGTACACGGCAAGCAAATTTGGGCTTTCGGCATTGGGAATAGGTTACTCGGACGCTTTCAGCATCAACGGGAACAATCCCGCCTCATGGTTTTCAATTAATCTTACAAGAATGGAAGCGTCGGTTTTGTTTAGGGGGTCAAAAATTTCAGATTTAACGAAGACCGAAAACGCTCACTACACAACGTTTAACGGTTTTGCCTTGGCGTTCCCTATTTCAAAAGATTACGGAGTTGTGGCTTCAATGGGGATGATTCCTTATTCCCGCGTTGAATACAAAGTTCAGTTTAATTCGCAAAGCAGAGAGCTGGGCGATTTTGTCGAATCTTACAGCGGGGACGGAGGGGTTTCCAGACTTTACTTCGGAAGCTCGGTTAAATTAGCTGATTGGGCTTTTGGTGCAACTTTTAATTATTTCGTTGGAAAAATTGAATACCATTCTAATTTGGTTTTTCCTGACACGTCATCGTTCAGGAACGTTGGCTACGTGCTTCACAAAAATTATTACGGCGTAGGGTTCACATTTGGAATGTTAACGCCCGACCTTAGTAAGATTTTAAAATTAAAAGCTATTTCGGATTTGAGATTCGGCGCGGTTGTAAGCTTTGCTTCCTCGATTAAGACTGATTCCACGATTAGCACGAACAACTTGATTGGAACAAATCAAATTGCCAACGGATTAACGACGACAAAAATTCCAACGAGGCTTGGCGCAGGTTTTTCCTTTGTGTTGAAGAAAAATTACAGAGTGGCGTTTGATTTCATTCAGCAAAATTGGAACGATTACAGATTTGCCGAAAAGCAGGGAAGGTTCTTAGCGAATTCTTACAGGGCTGCCGTTGGAATGGAATATTTCAAACCACCTTCAAAATTCTCGACATTTAAGGAACAGCTTAGGTACAGAGTTGGTTTAAGCTATGAGAAATTGCCGTTCAATATTGGCGGAGAAAACATTACGCAAATTGCGGCGTCGTTTGGTGTTTCAGTTCCCTTGGGCTACGGGAATTCAATAGATATTGGGATAACGGCGGGCTCGCGAGGGAAAAAGACGTCGAAAATTTTCGAAGAAAAATTTGTGGGAGCTTCCCTTTCTTTTAGCTTGGGAGAGCTTTGGTTCGTAAGAATTAAAAGATAAAAAATAAGGGGTAAAAAAGTGAAAGCACTAAAAATATTTATTTTAGCTTTTTTGTACGCGAATTTGTTAAGCGTTAAACAGGCTAAAGCGGCTACATTTGCGGCGGACAGCGTAAATTTAATGGTAGAAGCCAGCATCTTTTTTGAGAATTACAAAAATAAGATGTACGATTTGTTTACGCTGGAACACGGTTGGAAAATGCTTAACGCCAAACCGGACGCGTTCATTAAATACAAACCATACAGAAAAATGGAAAAAATTATCTGGCATATGTACCAAGATACTACCGGCAAAGTAACGCCGGAAACAAAGAAAATGCTTGTTGATACGCTGCTTGCTCTTTATAAAATGGCTATTAAGTACGACACAGCCGACGCGGGCAATTACATGACGCGCAGGGCGTACGTCTTGCAAATGTGGGTGAAAGCCAAACCGCAAAAAGTTATTTCCGCCTACGAGCAGGCGTTTAATTCGGGTAAACCAATAGACAACAAGAGTTATTACGAAGATATTTTAGGTAGGCTTTACATTAAGAATGCAACTGATTCTAACGGTTACAAAATTAAGGCCTTGGAGCTTTACTCCAAACTATCAGAGGAAGAACCCGACAATGCTTTGTGGATTAAGAGATTGGAATCCCTTGCCGAGGACAAGAACGATTTGTTAAATATCTACAAAAAAGCGTGGGACTTGGACAAGGAGAACCTCGAAAAAGCTTGGAAGTACGCTTCTTTCTGCATTAGGATTAACAATTACGAAAAGTCCATTGAACCTTTAGAGTTCTTGATTCAAAAATCGCCCGACGTAATAAATTACTGGCGCGAACTAGCTCATTCCTACCAAAAAATCGGCAAAATCGACAAAGCCATTAGGGCTTATAAAAAGTTAATATCGCTTGAACCGGACAATCAGGACAATTACGTCAATCTTGCGATTATTTACAAAAAAATCGACCAACTTTCAGTGGCAAGAACTTATTTGTTGAAAGCAATTAAAGTAAATCCCAAATGGGACTATCCTTATTACATTCTTGGAACAATTTACGAGCAAGCCGCTCACAACTGCAAATACGATTTCATGGACAAAGTAGTTTATTTATTAGCTTACCAAAAATACAAAAAAGCGGCTTCATTACACGGAGATTATGCTCCCGTAGCCGAGGAAAGGGTTAGCGCACTTGCCAATTCCATTCCAAGTCAGGAAGATTATTTCTTCAGAAAATTAAAAAGCGGCGACAAAATTAAAATAGAAGGCAAGTGCTTTGGTTGGATCAATCGAACGGTTACAGTGCCTTAATTTATTTGAGAGGTTAAAATGTACGAGGAGTTAAAAACAGACGCGGAAATTTTTGAAATTCTAAAAAAAGAAGTTCACAGACAGACGGATTATTTGGAGCTAATTGCTTCGGAAAATTTTGTGAGCCCTGCGGTTTTAGCCGCCGCAGGTTCGGTTCTTACAAACAAATATGCCGAGGGATACCCGGGCAAAAGATATTACGGCGGTTGCCAGTACGTAGACATGGCAGAAGAGCTTGCCCGGGAGAGATTGAAAAAATTGTTTGGCGCCGAATGGGTAAACGTTCAACCGCACAGCGGTTCGCAGGCAAACATGGCCGTTTACATGTCCTTACTGAAACCGGGCGACACATTAATGGGATTAAGTTTGGACCACGGCGGGCATCTTACGCACGGTTCGTTCGTGAACTTTTCCGGTAAAATCTACAAAGCCGTGGGCTACACTTTAAGCCCGGAGACCAAATTACTTGATTACAATTTAATTGAAGATTTAGCCAAAAAAGAAAAACCCAAAGTAATTGTAGCCGGAGCCAGCGCATATTCGCGCGATTGGGATTACAAGAAATTCCGCGAAATTGCCGACAGGGTAGGAGCTTTGCTGGTAACTGACATGGCGCATCCAGCGGGGTTAATAGCCAAGGGATTATTAAATAATCCGCTTCCGTATTGCGATGTAGTTACTTCAACAACGCACAAAACATTACGCGGACCGCGCGGCGGAATCATCCTGATTGGCAAGGACAGGGAAAATCCAATGGGAATAAAAACCCCGAAAGGCGATAGGGTTAAAATGCTTTCCGAAGTAATTGACAGTACGGTAATGCCGGGAATTCAAGGCGGACCTTTAATGCACGTTATTATGGCAAAGGCTGTGGCGTTCGGCGAAGCCTTGCAAGATTCTTTTGCCGATTACGCAAAGCAGGTGATTAAAAACGCAAAAAGACTTGCCGAAAAACTAATTGAATATGGATTCGATGTTATTTCTGGCGGAACGGACAATCATTTAATGCTTGTTGATTTAACTAACAAAGGACTCTCCGGCAAAAAAGCGGAAAAAGCTTTGGAGCTTGCGGGAATTACGGTAAACAAAAACATGATTCCTTTTGACCAGAAAAGTCCTTTTGTGACAAGCGGTATTAGAATTGGTACTCCTGCCGCCACTACAAGGGGAATGAAAGAGCCGGAAATGAACATTATTGCAGAGTTGATTAATAGAGTAATTGACAATTACGAGAACGAAGAAGTGTTGGCTGAAGTACGGAAAGAAGTGACGGAACTTTGTTCACGCTTTCCTCTTTACGCCGATTTAATGGAAAGTTGATTTCTGAACGATGAGCGAGCAGCGAAATTCCGAAGCGGAAATGAGTTTCCTTGAACATCTCGAGGAGCTCAGATGGCGGATAATTTACAGTTTAATTGGCATTGTAATTGGCACAATAATAGCTTGGATTTTTATTGATTTTCTGGTTGACAAAATTCTATTGCTGCCTGCCAGACATTCGGGAATTCATCTTCAAAATTTAAAGCCTTTCTGGCAGCTTTTCCTTTATGTGGAAATTGCAATTATTGCCGGGCTGGTTCTAAG
>JALWSN010000326.1 GCA_027080245.1 Ignavibacteriales bacterium
CGCAGCAGGCGCGGTGGAGGCGATTGCTTCTACTCTGGCTATTTACAATTCGGTAATTCCTCCTACAATAAATTTGGATGAACCTTCTCCCGAATGCGATCTGAATTACTGTCCGAACCAGCCAATGGAGCGTGAAGTGAACTACGCAATCAGCAATACGTTTGGTTTTGGTGGACACAACGCTTCGATTTTGTTTAAAAAATTTGAATAGCGACGTTGGATGAAATCCGATAGTTGAATTTTGTAATTCTTTTTAATTAAAATGATTAAAAAATTCTTTGCAAATCTTTTTGGTTCCGGGAACAAAAAAAATGTTAACGAGGAATTTTTTCAGGTAATTAAAAAGCTTGAAGAAATTTTAGGATTTCGGGTAACCGACAGGTCGTTATTCATTAGGGCTTTAACCCACAGTTCTTCAATCGAGAAAAATCCCCATCTTAAAAAATCGAACGAAAGGCTTGAATATCTTGGCGATGCAGTGTTGGATTTAGTCGTAGCGGAATTTTTATTCAGAAATTTCCCAGAGCAGGACGAGGGTTTTTTAACAAAGGTGCGTTCAAGAATGGTTTTCAAAGACGCATTGGACGCTTCAGCGAGAAAAATAGGATTGGACGAATTAGTCTTTTTTAATAAGAAATTTATTGGGAACTCCGAGGCTGGAAAGAAAACAATCAACGCCGACGCTTTTGAAGCGCTGGTTGGCGCTATTTACATGGACAAAGGGCTGGAAACGGCAAAGAAATTTATTTACAAGAATGTAATAAGACCTAATTTAAAAAACAATAAATTTGTAAAAGACGAAAATTACAAAGGGCGACTTCTCGAATTAACGCATTCCAAGAAGATTGATCACCCGATTTACAAGATTGTAAAAATGGAAGGTCCGGATCACCAAAGAACGTTTACGGTAAAAGTTTTTATTGGCAGGGAAGAATTCGGAACGGGAGTTGGGCATAGTAAAAAATCAGCGGAGCAAAATGCGGCTAAAGTTGCGCTGTTAAAGTTTAACGGTGAGAGAGAGTAACGTCCCTTAGCGGGAGAATTTGGAATTGAAGGTTCTTTTTACCTTCGGTTAGAATTCTGATTTGAAAGAGGCGATTCTTTTAATTACATTTTTGGATTGTTGGAGGGGTGGATTGATGAATGATTGAAGAAGGATTAAAGTTTAAGTTCTTAGTGCGTTGTGCTTGGTTAGTTTTGTTAAAAGAAATTGTTAAATAATACTTTGTAACGTGGATTGATTTCATCTCCCTCCGCAAAATGTGGGGGGAGAGGAAACAATCTGCGGGAAAAGGTGAAAAAGACTTAGAAATAAAAATGCTACTAAAATGTAAAAAGTTCAAGGACTCTGAGAGTTAAAGGCAACGACAAATTCTTATTGAATAAAACTCGTTACTAAAAACTTATTCCTTAAGACTTTGAAATTCAAAACTTAATAACACTAAAGTCTAAATACCTAAAAGAGAGGCTCTTTATTAATTTATCTCAAAGATAAAATCACAGTAAACGGTAATAAATCCTTATTTAATCAATCAACCAATCATTTATTAAACAATCCAATCATCCTGTGTGTAAGGACGAATCAGGATAAGCCATTGAAAATGTTCAAAGATGGCTAAAGAAAGGCAATTTATTCCTTTGCGCTTTTGAATTTTTTAAGTTTTGTTCCGTATTTTTCAAAATACAACGGCGCAAAAATTAAAAGCAAAGTAATAATATCGCCAATCCAAACGAAAGTAACGCTCGTAAAATAAGTGGAAGGATGGAAGAGCAATTTAACTATATGCTTTCCATCGGGAAGCTTCAATCCGCGCATTACGTGATTAACTTGGTAAATTTTAATTTCCTTCCCGTCCAAATAAGCGTGCCATCCACGGGGGTAGTACATTTCCGCAAGCGTTAAAAATTGAGTTGAATCCGCTGTTACGCTTAGTTCTAATTTGTTGGGTTCGTAATTAACGATTTTGATCTTGCCCTTGCCGCTAAACTTTTCAAATTTCCCAGATTTACCAATTAAAGCCGCAACGTTTTTTGGGGTAAATTGTTCGTCGTTTAAAAATAGCACAAGCTCTTCTGGCGTTCTAAAATATTTAAGTTCTTTTACAAAATGCGCCTTTGGCAGAGCATCCGGATTCAAATACAGAGTTTCTTTAGAGCTTGGGTCGGTGGCAATAACTTGCAACTGCGGAGATTTTAACGACGAAGAAGAAATTACGTACCTGCCGCTAAGCATGTTAACGATTTTCCAGTTGATACCGTCAGGCGAGCCGCCGGCGTAAAGGTTGTGATCGAACAAATCTTGAATTAATTGCAGTTTAATTGCGCTGTAACCGCTAATTAAAGGGTAGAAGTAGGCGTACTGATTGCTTGTAAAATTTTTGCCGAGCACAATCGCTCTGTAGTTCTTGTCGGCTTTTGTAAGTTTCTCGGTAATTGGAGTGTTGTGGAATACAAACGCTTCGACTTTTTCCTTATTGCTTACCTGAATTTGTTTGTAATGTCTGTTGGTAGTTACAAAGGTTTCGAAAGAGGCAAGAATTAAAGTGAAAACAACGAAAAACTCGACTTTGATTTTTTTGTAAAGAAAAGCTAAAAGCAATGCGCTTGCAAGAGCAATGTAGATGAATTCTCGTTTTAAGTCTGTTAAAAGGAATTCCTGTCTAATATTTTTAATAACCTGCAATGTGTTTGGGGGGTAAGCTTTAACTTCCGCTGGGGTCACATAAGCGTAAGAATTTCTGAACAGAAATACAGCCGCCAAAACCAAAATTCCTGCGCCAAAGATGCCAAGAACCCATTTGAAATCTTTTTCCGTTATGTCCCGAATAAGGGCTTTCAATCCGAAGGCGGAAAGGAGTAAAATGGCGATAAATGTAACATTTAAAATCATCGCTGGGGCTCGGAACTTTGCGAAGTAAGGCAGGTAATAGAAAAACAGGGAATAAAGTTCGGGGAAATGCCTGCCAAAAGAGAGCAAAACGGAAAAAATCACAAATACCGAAAGCCCGGTTACAAACTTATTTTTTCGATAGTAAACCGCGCCGATTACGGCAAATAAAAACAAGATGAAACTAAGGGAAGCGTAGTTGCCGTTAAAAGGCTTTTCCCCCCAATAGCCCGGAACGGCTCTGTTCCTTAGTTGCGGGTAAAGTGTGCCGTCGTAAGGCTCTTGCTGTAAACCCCCTCTGAAGTGCGGGATGAAAAATGCAAGCAATTCGTTGGGGGAATAAGACCATTGCGTTGCGTATTGAAAACTAACGCCACCTGCTTTTTGAGCCGTTTGAGCTTGTTTGCCGAGTTTAACCGGATTACCGCCTCGGGTGGAATATTTGGCGTACTCGTTTGTGGTAAACAATGGTTGCGCTGCCGTCATGAAAACGAGCGCGAGCGCAACTATTAATTTCAGCATTAAATTGCCGAATTCTTTGAATTTTTTTTCGAATAGTAATTTTAAGGTTGGATAAATGAATAAGAAAAAGAGAACTAAAATTCCGTAGAAGACAATCTGAAAGTGGTGCGTTCTGTTCAACCACGAAAAAGTTAGCGCAAACAAACCCGCGCCAATCCAATTTTTTTTGTCGAACAAATAATTGAAGCTCAATAAAAGCCAAGGCAGGGACATTATTGCCCTGAGTTTAGAGTTGTGTCCCTCGCCAACAAGCGCCATCCAGTCCGGCAGAAGCACAAACGCCACGGCGGCGACAATGGCAAGGTACCAAGGTATTTTTTTGTATTTAAGCAGGTAGTATATTCCAAGTCCGCCAATTAGCAATTGCCAGAAAACCCAGTAAAAAATTTTTCCCAGATAATCCAAAATTGTTCTAACATCGAGTATTTGAGGAGTAATGTGGGGGTAAACCGGCTCGCCGCAAAAGATGTTGGGATTCCACAAAACCGTTTCGTGGTGAGCATTTTGCCACTGCGTCCAGAGATGTGTTTGTCCCAACGAAGCCACAAAATCGCTTCCTACAGGTTCAAGGTGTTTTAATTCCCACGGAAGGTAAAAGTAAAGGAGGGGAATTAAAATTATTACAAGCGCAATTAAACTTTGTTTTAACGGGGGAATCTTTTCCAATGGGTTAATCGCTTCAGGTTTTTTCTTTGCCGATTTCTTTTTTAATTTGCTCATTTGATTTTCAATTTAATTTTTAAAGACAATTTTTTAAGAAATCAAATATTCAATCTAAAAAAAATATTGGCAAATTTCTTGAATTTAACGGCGGCGAATGCAATAATAATAATGAAATATGAATGTTGAATTATGAATGAGGGCAAGATTCAATGACTCAAAAGTTCAAAGAAAGCGACAAATTCTTGTTGAATAAAATCCGTTATTTGAAACTTATTTCTTAAAATTCAGATTTCATCTTTATTCCCACTGGAGTTATATTTGAAATTAAAATTTAAGCAATTCTGTAAGAGCTGTTAGTTTGAAAACAAGAAGAAAACTGACGAAAAAACAAAAAATTTACTTCGAAGCTACGGGGCTTTTTTTTATTTCTCTTCTAATATTCTTTTTTTGGAATTCTTTTGCCGTTTACCCCATTAAACTTTTGGTAATTATTTTCCACGAAATTTCCCATGCTACGGCAGGCATTTTTACCGGACACGCCGTTAAAAGCGTTCAAATTTCAAGCGATTTAAGCGGCAGAACAATCACTGCAGGCGGAAAGAATTTTAGCGTGATTTTTTCCGGTTACCTTGGAAGCATATTTTGGGGCGCTTTGATTTTCTTTATTTCTTTCAAAACAAAATATTTGAAACCTGTTTCAATCGCAATAGGAATAATTCTTCTTTTATTTACGGCAAACGTTTTTAAAGGCGCGTTAACCGCGGTAGCCGGTTTGATATTTGCTTTAATATTCATTTTGTTGCCATTCTTAAAATTTTCAAATTTTCGCGTTTACGTTTACAAATTCATTGGAACGGCAAGCATGTTTTACGTTCTTGTGGATATTAAGGAAGATTTACTAACTTTGTCTTTCAAGCAAACTGACGCGTTTTTACTTTCTACAATTACTGGCATACCCCCATTAGTTTGGGGACTATTTTACTTCTTTTTAGCTTTAGGAATTTTTGCTCTTTTAGTTTATTGGTCGTTTAAAAACGCAGCTTCCAATTAAGACTATTGAAGATAAAAGAAAACTAAATAATTGTTCATTTCCTACGCTACAAAGCCGGCAGCCAATGTCCAAATTTCAAATATTCCAAAAGTTGAAATTTTTTAACAAAAAATTTGATTTTGGATACTATTTAGCATGAACAATTAAAAAAATAAGAATTCAAAAGCCAAAAGTATTTTGGGTTTACAATTATCTTTTTTACCTCGTCTCTTCGTTCCTCAGCCAATTCATTCGTTCTTGGTTCTTGGTTCTTGGTTCTTGGTTCTTGGTCCTTGGT
>JALWSN010000327.1:0-2786 GCA_027080245.1 Ignavibacteriales bacterium
GTTAAATAACAGCTAAAAATATCTTTTGGGTACTCCCTTTAACGCCCCATTCATCCAATTATGCAATCATCCAATCATCCAAAAAATTTAACTTGGGCGGAGGTGGTGAGGAAGTCTTAAGGAATAAGTCTTAAGTTGTAAGTTTTTAGGGCTTCGCTTGACTACGCCGAGACAGGTCCGTCTTCTCCCGCATTCTGCGGGATACGCCGAGACAGGTCCGTCTCCGTCCCGATAAATCGGAACTACGCCGGACACGCCGGATGAGAGCTTCGTGTTGCGGTAATTATTTCTAAAGAAATTTTTGTTAATATTAACTATTTTAGTTTGTTTAAATAAAAAATTTGATTTACTAATCTTAAGAATGAAAAAAGTTTCAATATTAGGTTCTACAGGTTCAATAGGCGTTAATACGCTTAATGTAATCAGGGAATTAAAAGATGAGTTCAAGGTTACAGGACTTACAACCAATAAAAATATCGATTTGCTTGAAAAGCAAATATTGGAATTCCAGCCTGAAATAGCGGTTGTAGGAGACGAGGACAAAGCCGAGCTCTTGCGCAAAAGATTGCCTTCCGGCATTCATTGCAATGTTCTTTCAGGAGAAAAAGGATTGTTGGAAGCCGCAAGCAAGGGTGATTACGATATTTTAGTGGCGGCGCTTGTTGGCTTTGCCGGGTTAAAGCCAACAATCGAAGGATTAAAAAGGAAGAAAAGAATCGCTTTGGCGAATAAGGAGACGCTTGTGGTTGCGGGCGAAATAATAAACAATTTAGCGCGCAAGCGAAATTCGGAAATTATTCCCGTAGATTCGGAGCACAGCGCAATTTTTCAAGCTCTTGTGGGGGAAAGTAAAGAATCGATTTTTAAAATAATACTAACGGCTTCGGGCGGTCCGTTTCGCTCGGCAACCTTGGAGGAGTTGGAAAACGCAACGGTGGAGCAGGCGTTAAATCATCCCAATTGGAAAATGGGCAACAAAGTTACAATCGATTCCGCCACGATGATGAACAAAGGGTTGGAAATAATCGAGGCTTATTGGCTGTTTGGGCTTCCGCCCGAAAGAATTGAGGTCGTTGTACACCCTCAGTCAATTGTTCATTCCCTCGTGGAGTTTGTGGACGGTTCAATTAAAGCTCAGCTTAGCCTGCCGGACATGAAGCTGCCCATTCAGTATGCGTTAACGTATCCCAAAAGACTACGGAATAATTTCGTCGAAACAAATTTGCCTGAAATTCAAAACCTAACATTTTACGAACCGGACTACAAAAAATTCCGCACAATTAAATTAGCTTACCAGGCTTTGGAAGCGGGAGGCACGGCGCCTTGCATTTTGAATGCCGCTAACGAAATAGCGGTGGAAAAATTCTTAACTAACGAAATTAAATTTTTAGAAATTCCCAAAATCATTAGCGAAGCATTGGAACGAATACCTTACGAAAGGGTAAAAGATATTGAGACTATTTACGAATGCGACCGCAAAACCAGGGGATTCATTAACAAGATTTTTACTTAAAGGAGATTTGAATGGAATACATTTTTTATTTTGTAGTTACTATTGGAATATTGGTTTTTATTCATGAGTTCGGGCATTTCATCGCGGCAAAAATAAGCGGAATGCAAACGGACGTTTTTGCAATAGGCTTTGGTAAAAGGCTTTTCGGCTGGAACAAAATAAACGGGTTCACAATTGGCGCGCTGCCAAAGGACCTTGATTTACAAGGGCATACGGACTATCGCGTTTCGCTATTGCCGCTGGGCGGTTACGTTAAAATTGCCGGGATGGTAGACGAAAGCTTCGACACCGAGTTTGCTGAAAAAGAACCTCGGCCTTACGAATTCAGAGCAAAGCCCACTTACAAAAAATTGTTCGTGCTTACCGCCGGCGTGCTGATGAATTTGCTTCTGACAATTGTAATCTTTTGGGGCGCAAATTATTTCCGCGGCGAACAAGTGATTCTTACAACTACCGTGGGCTATTTACAACAGCAAACCACAGCTTACAAATTAGGATTCCGTGCCGGGGATAAAATCTTGAAAGTAAACGGAAAGCCCGTTAATAATTGGAACGAATTAACCAATGCATTGTTCAGGAAAAATATTGGTCAAAATGCGGAAGTCGAAATTTTGAGGGGAAATGAAACTCTAAAGATTTTTGTTCCCGAAATTTACCTTGAAGGCAAAGCGGAGCAAAGACTAATGTTGCCTTACAATCACACTGTTCCTTTCATTGCGGGAGTGTTAAAGCAATCCCCGGCTCAGTTGGCAGGATTGAAAGAAGGAGACAAGATTTTAAGCATTAACAACGTTAGGGTTAACACAAGCGCAGACGTTGTGAAGCTTATTTCGTCCAATAAAGAAAAGGACATTCCTATTGTGTTTCTTAGGGGAAAGGACACGTTAAGAACGATTGTAAACCCTGGCATCGAGGGTAAAATCGGAATTTCAATTGCCGACGTTTACGACGGACCAACGAAATTTATTACTTACGGATTTTTTGAGTCGTTTGTAAAAAGCATTAAAGACATCATCCGTTACACCGAATTAACATTTGTGATGCTAAAAAATGTAATTACCGGCAAAGTTGCTTTTGGGCAGGTCTTCGGCGGACCAATTAAAATAGCGCAATTTGCCGCTAAGTCAGCGGACACGGGCTTGTTCTCGTTTCTATTTTTCCTTGCGATGCTTAGCTTGAGTCTTGCAATAATTAACATATTACCATTCCCCGGGCTGGATGGCGGGCATTTTGTGATTGTTTCAATCGAAGGAATTTTAAGGAGGGAACTTCC
>JALWSN010000327.1:2796-5395 GCA_027080245.1 Ignavibacteriales bacterium
GAACTTCCTGTAAAAGTAAAAATTGCCATTCAAAACACGGGGGTTATTATTTTGTTGCTTTTAATGGCTTTTATTATTTACAGCGATTTAATGAATTTGTAAATAAAAAATTCATTAATATTTATTTTGTTGAATTTCGGGGAGCGCGAGCTCCCTTTTTTATTAACCGCTTTTAAAAATATTTTAAAATAACTTTTAACAGATTCATCCGCTTATTCTTTATTTCCGAATAAATGAGATTTCTCAATCGTCCCGACGCGTCGGGAGCAAGATATCTTGTAATTTATAATCATTCATTCCTTTGTGTTTTTAAATAATGTCTGTTTCAGTGAAAACAAATTGGCATTACCCTGTGAATTCCTAGAATTAAAAATCAAATTTTGTCTTTTAAATAAGCTTTGCATTCAATTACAAAAAACTCAATAACAAACCATTATTTTTTGAAATGTTTTTATTAGACAATTAATAAATATTTTATTAAATTATTTTTTAGAATCATAAATAATCTGACGAAACCGAAAACATGCGTTAGTCCTGCTTTTGTGATTGCCTTCTCTAAGATTTGTGATTTTACCGTGAAACAAACCGACGTTGCAAGCTAAATAATTGGCGTATCTTAACGGATTTAGAGAACAGTATTATTAATAAAAATCTCCAAGTTAATGCTTAAACGCGTTCGTGTAAAAATAGAAGGCGCGGTGCAAGGGGTGGGCTTCAGGCCCTTTGTTTACCGGATTGCAAAGGGTTACGGCTTAAAAGGCAGCGTGAACAACACTTCCGAGGGCGTTTTAATTGAAGCCGAGGGCGATGAGGAAAAGTTAAAAAATTTTGTTTCGGACTTAAAAGAACAAAAACCGCCCATTTCCAGAATTACAAATTTTAGTTTTTCTTACGCTGAACCGGCGGGCTTTACAGAGTTTAGGATTATTAAAACCGCCAACGATTTTACGAAGTCCGTTCTCGTATTGCCGGACATTGCAATTTGTCCCGATTGCCGCCGCGAGCTTTTCGACAAAAACAACAGACGTTACCTGTACCCGTTTATTAACTGCACAAATTGCGGACCGCGGTTTTCAATAATAGAATCAATACCTTACGACAGGCCCAATACCGTAATGAAAGAATTTACGATGTGCGAAGATTGCCGCAAAGAATACGAAAACCCGCTTGACAGAAGATTCCACGCTCAACCCATTGCCTGCCAAAAATGCGGTCCGCGCGTGACTTTGCTCGACGGGAAAGGCAATTTTGTAAGCGAAAAAAAACAAGCAATAGAACTTGCCGCCGATTTAATTAAGAAAGGAAAAATTGTGGCATTAAAAGGGCTGGGCGGATTTCAGTTAATTGCTGACGCTGCAAATCCGCAAGCAGTTAAAAAATTAAGGGAAAGGAAACAAAGGCGGCGCAAGCCCTTTGCTTTAATGGCTGAAAGCATTTCGGAAATTAAAGAATATTGCATCGTAAGCAAAGAAGAAGAGCGGGCTTTGCTTTCCCCTCAAGCTCCCATTGTGCTGCTGCGCCGTAAACCCAATAAAATCAGGGCTTTCGGGGCGGTCGCCCCCGGAAATCCTTACCTTGGCTTTATGTTGCCCTACACCCCGTTGCATTTAATTTTGCTTAAATATTTCAAAGGAATAATAATTGCCACCAGCGGCAATTTAACCGACGAACCGATGTGCGTTGAAACAAAGGAGGCGCTGCGCAGGCTTAAAGGTATTGCGGATTTTTTCTTAACACACAATAGAAAAATTGTACGGCACGTCGACGATTCGATTGTAAGATTGCTCGACGGCAAAATTGTAATTCTAAGAAGAGCGCGCGGTTTTGCCCCGATGCCTATTGAACTTGCGGATGCTAACGGAGCTAACGCCCCTGCCGTTATTGCTCTTGGAGCGCAACTAAAAAACACTGTTTCGGTAAAACTCAAAAACAGGGTTTTCGTAAGTCAGCACCTCGGCAATCTTTCCAACGAGGTTTCCTTTAACGCTTTCAAGAAGATTTACAACGACATTCCGGCTTTGTACGATGAGGTTCCTACCGAAGTAATTAAGGATTTACATCCCAATTACCTTTCGAGCAAATTCGCCGGAACGCTTGAGAAAAAAACTCATTCCGTTCAGCATCATCTTGCGCACGTCGCCGGTTGCAGGGCTGAGAACAATTTGAGCGGAACAGCGCTGGGAGTAGCGTGGGACGGCACGGGCTACGGTCTCGACGGCTCGATTTGGGGAGGGGAGTTTTTTGTGTTGGATTCGCGTCGATTTGCACACGTAGCTCAATTTAAAAAATTCCTTTTGCCCGGCGGCGAAAGGGCAATTAAAGAACCGCCCCGTAGCGCGCTTGGATTGCTTTATTCTTATTTTGGTCCGGACTTCGTAAGGGATTTCCCTTTATTTGCAGACATTTTTGGAAAGGAGAATTTGGAGTTGTTAATCTCGTCGTTAATTAAAAAAGTAAACGCCTTTCCCACTTCAAGCGCAGGCAGATTGTTCGACGCGGTCTCCTTCCTTTTGGGCTTGAGCCGGTTCAACGAATTCGAAGGGGAAGCGGCAATGGCGCTGGAATTCTGCGCGGACGAAATGACGGACGGGAGCTATTC
>JALWSN010000328.1 GCA_027080245.1 Ignavibacteriales bacterium
ATCTATTACAATTACGTCTACCGCGTTGCTGCGAATTAACGTATCGACAATCTCCAAAGCCTGCTCGCCGTAGTCCGGTTGACTTAATAACAGATTATTTACATCCACTCCAAGGCGCTTGGCGTATCCGACGTCGAGAGCGTGCTCGGCGTCAATAAAGGCGGCAATTCCGCTTTGCTTTTGCGCTCCGGCAATAATGTGCAGACAAACGGTAGTTTTTCCGGAAGATTCCGGTCCGTAAATTTCAACAATTCTGCCGCGCGGCACGCCGCCGATTCCAAGGGCGTAATCCAACGAAAGGGAGCCCGTTGAAATTGATTCGATTTCGGCAATAACGCCATTTCCCAATCTCATTATTGCGCCTTTGCCAAAGGTTTTCTCGATGCCGTAAATTGTTTCTTCTAATATTTTATTTTTCTGATCCATTTGATTTTTTTTACCGTTATTTTCTTTAGCCATTTATTCCTCCGTTTTTAAATTAAAACTTTTTAAGATAGTGTAAACCGAGCCCGAGGGGCGCAGCTCGCTTTTAAATAAATTTATTTTAGTAATCGCAAATTTTTCTACGGGCAATTTTTGATTAACGAAATTATTTATTAAACTAAAATTTTCTTTCCCTTTAAGCCTTGCAAGCGTAATGTGCGGAGTAAATTTTCTCTTTTCTTTTTGAAATCCCAACTTAACGCATGCGTTGTCAATGTTTTCAGCAAGATTTGTCAAATTTTCACTTTCCTTCAATCCAAGCCACAGTATTGCCGGTTTTTTGTTTTTGTAAAACAATCCGATTTCCGTAAAAAACGCCCTAATGGGTTCGGATTTTCTGGCAATTTCATCGAGCGAATTTTCAATTGAATCAATTAACTCAGCCGGCGTATCCCCTAAAAATTTCAAAGTCAAATGGAGCTTATTCAAAGGTTCCCAGCGAACGGAATTATTATTTTTGAATATTTCGTTCCTAATTTCAAAAATCTTTTCAAAAGAGGAAGAGGGAATTTCCGCCGCTATGAACAACCTATTCGTCATAGGGTATTCCTAATAAATGTCTTCTTAACATGTCCAACGCCGCTTGAGATGTCCTTTGTTTATTGAGCAATCTGTCGTTGCCAAATTGAAACTTACGCGCCGTGCAAATGTTTTCGTCGCACACGCCAATGTAAACAAGTCCTACTGGTTTGTTCGACGTATCGCCCGTAGGTCCCATTATTCCGGTAACGGCAAGCCCGATATCGGTGCCGGAAACGGCTCTAACGCCTTCCGCCATTTGCCTGCAAACCTCGATGCTGACGGCGCCGTATTTTTGAATAAAATCCTCGTTAACGTGCAGTAGTTCCACTTTAGCGCCGTTGCTGTAAGTAATTAAACCGCGTTCAAAATATTTGCTGCTACCGCTAACATCTGTAATTCTACTGCTAATTAACCCGCCGGTACAAGATTCCGCAACCGCCAAAGTCAAACCTCTGTCCGTAAGTAGTCTGCCAATTACTTCTTCCAACTTGTCTTCGTTCCTACCGTAAATGTAACGCCCAACTTTGTGACGAATTTTCTGTTCTATTTCGCTGAATTTATTGTTGGCAGTTTCAATGTCCTTACCCTTCACGGTAATTCTCATTTTTACTCCGAACTGACTTGGAAGGAAAGCCAATTTTGCGCCTTCCAAAAGTTCGCCCAAATCACCCAGCTTTTCGTAAAGGGCGGATTCGGCAATACCAGTGGTAAGAAGACTGGTCATTAAAACAACTTCGTCGGATTTTTCTTTCTTTTGAACCAAACGCGGAATCACAAAATTGTTCATCATTTCTTTCATCTCGAAAGGGACGCCGGGCATCGCCACAAAAATTTTCCCGTCTTTTTCAATCCACACTCCCGGCGCGGTTCCCCTTTTATTTCTAATAACTTCAGCAACCTTAGGCACAAAGGCTTGATCCTTATTAACATCCGTTATTTCTTTGCCGCGCCGACTAAGGAGGGACTGGATGTCCGCGTAAACTTCCTCGTTAAACTCAAGTTCGGTATTAAAGAATTTAACGATGCATCTTCTGGTTAAATCGTCGTGAGTAGGACCCAACCCACCCGTAACAATCACAACGTCGAAATTTTCGAAACCGTATCTGAATTCACTAAGTATTTGTTCCTCGTCATCACCAATAACCGTGGATTTAGCAACGCTTATTTGTTGAGCAATTAACTTCTCTCCAATGTAAGCGGCATTTGTGTTCAAAGTTTGGCCGATTAAAATTTCGTCGCCGATTGTAATTAAGTAAGCTTTCATTGGAAATCCTTCAAATTGTTAATAGATTAAATTGCAACAGAATATTCATTAATAATAATGTGTAAAGCGCAGAAACGATATCGTCCAACATTATTCCCCAGCCTCCCGGCAATTTTTCCAATTGACGCGCAGGAAAAGGTTTTAAAATATCTAAAACTCTCCACAAAATAAAATCAATTAAAACTATAAGCAAGGTTTTAGGCAATAAAATTAAAGAGAGCCAGGTTCCAACAAATTCGTCCAAAGTAAACTCTGCGGGATCCTTGCCGTATTTCTGTTCAAACTTACTTCCAAGCAAAATTCCGATTAACGTTCCCGCGGAAATAAATCCCAACATGATTGTTGGGTTTTCGAATCCCGGAACTAAATATATTAGTAGAGCGACCAAACTGCCCGCCGTACCGGAAGCAAACGGAACGTAGCCTGAGTAAAGCCCCGAACCTATTAGTTTTTCAGTTATCGACAGTTTCAAAATTAAAAAGCCTTTTAATTAGTGTTTTATTTTTGAGGAGGTATTGAACTCCGGTTACAAATGTAATTAAAGTAACAACCGCCATTGAATAATAAATTAATTCTGAGTTTGAAAGCTGTGAAAACAAATAGCTGAAATTTAATTTGAAATAGTTTATGGTTTTAAGAGTGTAAACTAAAAGAATATAATAAATAAAAGTCATCTGCAGAAAGGTCTTTATTTTGGCGCTTTTGGAAGTAACGAATGAATAGCCCTTGTATTCGGCGTAAATACGAAGCAAGGTAATTAAAATGTCCCTAAAAATAATAATCAAGACCATCCACAATTCAACAATTCCCGTAAAAGCAAAGGCTAAAAAAGCCGTGGAGGTTAAAATTTTATCCGCCAGAGGATCGAGAAATTTTCCCCATGTTGTAATGTAATCAAATTTTCTTGCAAGCCAACCATCGTACCAATCCGTTACGGCGGCAATAATAAATACGACAAGGGACAATTGCTTTAGCAGCGGGTCATCCGAAAGGAACAAAAACAGGAACACCGGCGTAAGTATTATTCTTAGAGTGGTTAATTGATTCGGCAAAACCATTTACAATTTACCCTTCTTTCTGTAATTGTTTCAGCAATCTAAATTCGTAAATGCCCGTGTTGTGCCCGTCTTTCCACGAAATTGAAAGTCCGTACTGTCCCACGACTTTAATGTCTTCTATTGTAACTTCGTCCTGTCTGTAAACTTTGAAATGCCTGCCGTCGTCGTCTTCGCGTTGCTTTAGACAAATGGCGCAGGGGCAATTACGCCTTAGAGTAGTAAGGGATATTTTTTGCGAAGGTTGATCGTCCCAATGTAATTCAATGTAATCGCCGTCAACTTTTATTTTTTCCAAAGCCATTTCATAATTCCATGCCTGTTAAAATTCTTAGCGCTTCCCTGTATTTTTTACTTGTGTTTTCAATTACTTCCGGCGGCAAACTTGGCGCGGGAGGTTTTTTATTAAAATTAATTGAGAGCAAATAATCGCGAACGTATTGTTTATCGAAGCTTTCCTGCGCTCTCCCTTTTTCATATTTATTAAGCGGCCAAAACCTCGAAGAATCAGGTGTTAAGAGCTCGTCAATTAAAATTATTTTTCCGTCAATCAGTCCGAATTCCATTTTAGTGTCCGCAATAATAATACCTTTGGACAAAGCATAGTCGGCGGCTTTCTTGTAAATGGCAAGGGATTTATTTTTAATAAATTCAAAAACATCTTTTCCAACCATCTCAATTGCCCTGTCGGCATTGAGGTTTTCGTCGTGAGTTCCAATTTCAGCCTTTGATGACGGGGTGAAAATAGGTTCGGGTAATTTTTCCGATTCGACTAATCCTTCCGGCAACTTAATTCCACATATTTCGCCCGTTGCCTGATAGTCCTTCCAACCCGAGCCAGAAATGTAACCGCGGACGATGCATTCGAGTTGAACAGGCTCGGCTTTTTTAACAATCATCGAACGACCGTTTAATTGCTCGGAGTATTTTTGAAGTTCATTGGGGAAATCCCGCACGTCTGTAGCCACAACATGATTTTCGATTTCGTCCTTAAAGAAATCGAACCAGAATTTCGAAATTTGAGTAAGCACTATTCCTTTAAATGGAATACCGTCTTTCATAATTACGTCAAAAGCGGAAAGTCTATCGGACGAAACAATTAGGAAATGCTCGCCTAAGTCGTAAATATCCCGAACCTTGCCTCTTTTAAATAATTTTAAATCCAGGAAATCAGTTTGTAAAATTACATCTTGCATGCGGGAACTCCTTTTAAATGAAATTTAATTTTGAAATATAGTTAGCAGAATAACCTTTTGCAATTTGTGAATATTGAACCCAAAGCTGATTTTATTCATTAAAACAGAAGCGGCAAAAATTAAAATAACGTTCTTAGGGAAAGCCCAACGCTCCTTAAATAATTGGTCGATCGCTCGTTCAACCCCGAGCCAAGCTTTATTTCATTGGGTTTGTAAGTTTCCGAGTATTTCAAAGAAATGTTAAACGTTTTTAAAAATGTGTAAGAAGTAAGCAAATAAATCCTAAGCCCATTCCCGTAAAGCGGAGGAAGACTAAAAACTCCGTAAAGGTCTCTTTCGTATTCGTAGAAAGCGTTTAAGAAAGAATCGGTATTGAACCAAGCGGCTCTGAAGTAAAAGTTTAAATTTGGCGCCGGCGAAAAATCGACATCCTGCAAAAAAAGAAAACCTTTGAAATATCCGTTTAATCTGAGCCCAGAAAATTCAAATCGCGTTTGAAAGCGGATTGGCTTACGTCCATATTTAAAATTTAGTCGCGCCCTGTTTAATGTTCTAAAAAGCAACTTTTCCATTCCCCCGTTTTCAGTTAAAACCTCTTTCCTTTCTCTGAAATATCTCAAGGAAATTCTACCGCCAAGAAGTGCTTTGGGTTTTAACTCAATGGAAAATTCATTCCCCACGGCAGGGAAAATATTTTTGAAGGAATAGCGGGGGCGCTTAAAAATGTCGTAATAAACATTGAACAACGCAAATGGCTCGTTAAATTTTAGAGCGAAATAAATTCCTTCTTCGTTGTTTGTAGAATTATATTCTCCAAAGCCGGCGCTCCAGGCGCTGAAATAATTGGACGAATAAAGCT
>JALWSN010000329.1 GCA_027080245.1 Ignavibacteriales bacterium
CTGTTATCCCGCATTCCGCCGCGCCAAGTTTTTTTGCCCAACTTTTAATGAAGCGCGTCATTTCAAAAGAATCGAACTCAAATGATTCGTCGGAAATCTCGCCGTTAACTTCCGGGCGGAGAGCTTCAATAGTTTCGAAACTTGCTTTACCCGCAGCAAAATGAACGGGATGGTATTGGGAAGCGTTCTTGCTTAGCAATCCGGGGCGTTTTCTGAATTTGTCGTCGAGTTGTTTCTTCTCCGGGTGTTTATTGTAATAAACTTCAAATCTCTCGGGGTATCCGCTTAGTTCGTTTCTTGCAAACATTGTGTCCCGTTCGTCGATTTCCCTTTTTGGAACAGCTTCTTCGTAACTTTGCTTAATTGGTAAAAGTATTAAAATAAGGGCAACCGCAAAACTCCCTATCATTATTAAGGATAGCGTCGTCTGAACTTTATCGTTCAACAACGACGGGAAGAAAAACAACCCTGCACTAACTAAAGCTAACCCAACGAATGTTTTTGAAGCCCTTATTTCTTTTTCTTTAATTGAAATAACACTTGCAATTAAAAAGAACGTTCCAAGCAAACCCCCGATAACATTTCTGATTAAAATTAAATTTTCCATTCCACAACGCCTAAAAATTCCAAATTAAACAGCAATAAAGATTTCCCAATTATTTTTCATTGTCAAATTTAGTCTCTTAAAAATTTTCTCTTTAGAAAATACTTAATAATCGTTATTTTTAAGATAATGGTTTTAGTTCTAAAGAAATACTACGGACAATTCTCGAGGTGGACGGCGGCTCGGTTCGAAAAGGCAAAGATGACCGAGCATACATTCATGATTATTGTGGCAATAATTATTGGAATCCTCGCCGGCTTTTCCGCCATTGGCATTCGCTGGTTAATCAAAACAATTTCTAATCTCTCTTTTCCCGGTAATTCCACGCTTTTGGAAAACATTATTTCGGCTCCGTGGTATTGGAAAATAATAATTCCCGCAGGGGGCGGATTAATTGTAGGTCCCATAATTTACTTCTTCGCGCCAGAAGCCAAGGGGCATGGCGTTCCCGAAGTAATGCAAGCGCTTTTACAGAAAGGCGGTAAGATACGCCCGAGAGTGGCGGTCATCAAGGCTCTTGCCTCGGCAATCTCAATAGGTACTGGCGGCTCCGTAGGCCGCGAAGGACCGATTGTTCAAATAGGCTCTTCGTTGGGTTCTACTTTGGGACAGTTTTTTCGAGTTCCTACGAAACGCCTGAAAACATTGGTCGGCTGTGGCGCCGCAGCAGGAATAGCCGCTGCTTTCAATGCTCCTATTGCAGGCGCGTTGTTCGCTGTGGAAATAATATTAATGGATTTCGCGGTTGCCCAGTTTTCGCCAATTGTAATTTCATCGGTAATGGCTACGGTAATCTCGCACAAATTCGAAGGAAAATTTGCCGCGTTTCACGTTCCCGTTTACCAATACGTTTCCCCCTACGAAATTGGTTTTTATTTTGTTTTGGGCGCAATTAGCGGGCTGGCGGCTTACCTGTTCATTAAAACGCTTTACGTAGCCGAAGATTATTTCGACAACAAACTAAAAATCCCCGAGTATTACAAACCGGCAATAGGGGGCGTGCTCATTGGTTTGATTGCAATAGAAGCCCCGAACGTAATGGGCGTGGGATACGGAACAATAAACCTCGCGTTGCACGGCCAACTACTTTGGCATGTTGCTTTTGCTCTTTTGTTTATTAAAATTTTAGCGACTTCCCTAACGCTCGGCTCTGGAGGCTCGGGCGGCATCTTCGCCCCCTCTTTATTTATGGGAGCAATGCTGGGGTTGGCATTCGGCGCAACTGTCCATCTGGCTTTCCCACACATTACGGCCGAACCCGGAGCTTACGCTCTCGTGGCTATGGGCGGATTGGTGGCGGGAACCACCAGAGCTCCAATCACCGCTATCATTATTGTATTTGAGCTTACCAACGATTACCAAATTATTCTACCGCTAATGGTAACTTGCATTATTAGCATGATTGTTTCTTCGAAGCTTACAAGAGAATCCATTTACACGTTGAAACTGGTTTTGCGAAACATCGGAATTCGCGAAGGCGCGGAAATCAACATCATGGAATCAATCTTCGTTAAAGACGTTTATTCAAAGGATTTCACGCCTATTTACCTTAACGACAACTTCAATCTTATTGTAAATAAAGTAATTCAGGGAAGGGGAAGAGAGTTCCCCGTTGTGGACAAAAGTTTAAATATCCACGGAATAATTTCTACCGATTTAGTCAAAGACTATTTGTTCGAGCGCGACACTCTTTCTTCCATTTTAATTGCGGCAGATATAATGATTAAAAAACTCGAGACAACCTCCCCCGACGAAAATTGTCAAGCGGCTATCGACAAGATGCGCCGTTGCGATTACGAAAGCATTCCCGTTACCGAGAACGAAACATCTAAAAAAATAATTGGGATGATTAGAATAAAGGATATTCAAGAAGCTTACAACATCGAGGTGGAGCGCAGAGACATTACTTCCACATTGGCAAGCAGCATCACGATGACGGAAAAACAACCCGAAGTTCACTTTCTTGAAGGGTACGAAATTGCCGAAGTTTTTCCTCCGCATTCCTTCGTAGGCAAAACTATTAGAGAGTTAAACATTCGACAACGATTTGGCGTTGATATTCTTTCAATAAAGAACAACGAAGGAGAAACTCCCGAAATAATAGCGATACCAGACCCTAATTACATGATTAGAGCAAACGACACATTGGTAGTAGCGGGCGAAGTAAGCAAAATCAACGTCCTGAAAAATTTGAATTGACTCCTCTGAATCTTAAAATGAATTACCGCGGCGCTTTAAGTTACAAGAAAATTTTAGTCTTTTGGCTTCCGCTTTTAGCTACTTGGTTAATGATGTCGTCGGAAGGCCCTTTTCTTTCAGCTTTAATTTCAAGATTACCCGAACCCAAATTCAACTTAGCCGCTTACGGAGTAGCATTTGCAATAGCTTTAATCGTCGAATCGCCCGTAATAATGATGCTAAGCGCTTCGACCGCTTTGGTAAAGGACTGGAACTCTTACGTGAAACTTAGAAATTTTATTACAGCAATAAACGTCTGCATTACGGCAATCATGCTAATAATTACTTACAAACCGATTTTCTTAAGCATTGCCGTTAACTTTCTGAACCTACCGCACAAAGTGGCTTACCTTACGCATAAAGCTGCGCTAATATTGTTGCCTTGGCCTGCCGCCATTGGTTTTCGGAGATTCTACCAAGGTGTTCTAATACGAAACAATCTTACGCGCAGAGTGGCTTACGGAACAATACTTCGTTTGTTAACAATGATTTCCGTAGCGCTATTATTTTATTTTCATTTCAATGTAGACGGCGTTGTTGTTGGCGCTGCGGCTTTGTCCGCGGGCGTTGTTCTGGATTCGCTGGCAAGCCGCTGGATGACTAACGGAACAATAAAAAAAATTTCCTCGCAACCTTCGGATAAAAATTCTTTAAGCTATTCGGAAATTTGGAAGTTTTATTACCCGCTGGTAATAATGTCGTTTCTTTCACTTTCGGTCCAACCAATTGTTACTTTCTTTTTGGGTTACAGCGTCAAACCTCTTGAGTCTCTTGCCGTTTTGCCTGTTATTAACTCCTTGGTCTTTATTTTTAGGGCATTCGGGTTATCCTTTCAGGAAGTAATAATCGCTCTGGTAGGCGAGCAATTTGAAAATTTTAAGGAGCTGAAAAATTTCTCGATTTACATTGCCGCCTTTGTTTTCTTGGCGCTCTCGTTAATCTCCTTTACTCAACTAAATTTCTTTTGGTTTCATCAAATTTCAGGTTTAACTACTGAGCTAACCCGATTTGCCAGATTGCCTTTAATAATATTAACTCTAATGCCCGTTTTAACAATGTTGATTTCCTTTCAGCGCGCTATTCTTGTTTCAGCTCGCGTTACCAAACCAATTACCGTCGCCACAATAGTTGAGGTTTCTACTATTGCCCTTTTTATGACCTTTTTTATTAAAGTCCTCCCGCTCGTAGGAATGATTGCGGCGGCTATCGCGCTGCTTGTGGGAAGATTAATGGCTAATTCTTATTTAATGTTTCCTCTCAAGAGGGTTATTAAGAAACAACTCATTTCGAACTCACCGTAAGCCGACCATTACGCTCCCCTCGTAAACAAAGGCTAAGAGCTAAGCCGCCTTTAAGTCTCCATTGTAAACTAAAGGGAAGGCTAAAGTTTGTAATCAACCCGCG
This sequence comes from Ignavibacteriales bacterium, assembly GCA_027080245.1. Taxonomy (GTDB): domain Bacteria; phylum Bacteroidota; class Ignavibacteria; order Ignavibacteriales; family Melioribacteraceae; genus WFQV01. Next base: position 4,247 of record JALWSN010000329.1, read on the forward strand.
AATTAATTTATTTTAAAACACGGCGCTACTTTTTTTGTTTAATTGATTTTACGATTTTTAATATTTGCGGCAAAATTTCGCCCGCCTTGCCAAGTAAGGAATAATGAATCGACGAGCTTATTTCGGTAGTTTCAATATTGACTTCAACAAGATAAGCTCCGGAATTTTTTGCCGTAATTGGAATGTAAGCCGCGGGATAAACGACGGCGGATGTTCCCACTACAAAACAAATGTCGCAACGGGCAGCTGCGTTTTCCGCAGAGGCAAAAACGTCTTGCGGAAGCGTTTCGCCGAACCAAACAACGTCCGGGCGAATTAGTCCGCCGCAATCGGAACATTTGGGGGCAACGTCGTCGAAGCCGAAATTAGGAGAATCGTAGCGCCTGCCGCATTTAATGCAATAATTCCGTTCGATGTTGCCGTGAAGTTCGTAAATTTCCGTACTACCTGCGCGGCGGTGAAGATTGTCGATATTCTGAGTAACCACCACAACTTCATCGAACAGCTTTTCCATTTCTGCAATGGACTTGTGAGCGGGATTAGGCTTTGAATTTTTAATAATCTTTCTGCGGTATTGGTACCATTCCCACACTCGGTCTGGGTTTTTCAGAAAGGCATCGAAGTTAGCCAATTCTTCGGGCTTAAGTTTGTTCCACAAACCGTTCGTCCCGCGGAAAGTGGAAATTCCGCTCTCAGCGGAAATTCCCGCGCCGGTAAAAAATAAAATCGATTCTGCTTCCTTTAATTTCTCAATGAATTCTTCTTTGAATTTCATTTCTATTCAAGTTCGTCAACAACTTCCTTTAACAATTCCTTCGCTTCTTTTAACCTTACCGGATCGTCTCTTTCCTGAACCTTTGAGCCTAACGCTTTCAACAACATCTCCTTTGCCTTTTTGTATTCGTCTTCTCTGTAAAGCGCCCTGGCATAGTCGTAATAGAACATGATGTAGCCGGGGTACATTTCAATTGCCTTTTTGTAATGAACCAAAGCCGTGTCTATGTCCGCCCAACCTAAGCCCAGCACGGACAAAGCGGGCTTCCACTTTTCGCTTAATTTAGCGTGAGTTCTTGCAAGAATGTAATGAGTAAGAGCCATGTCGTAAACCGAACCATTGTTTAATTTTAACGATTTCAAACAATCGTCCCGAACCTTTGTAACAACGCCTCCGACTGAAAACACCCCTTTGAACAGCGCTATTCTTCCATTGGTAATTGCGCGGCGCAAATACGGAACGGATTTATTTGGCGCCAATTGAACGGCTTTGTTTGCGTGCTTCAAAGCTATTTGATACGTTGCATATTGTTGGTCTTCTTCCTCGCTTGTTTCGTGCGGCATGTGGGCTGCAATGTTAGAATAAGCCCTGCTTAAACGCCATTGAAGTTGCCAATTGTTGGAATCAACTTTGGCGGCAAGCAAGTAATATTTAAGCGCTTCGTTGTCCTTAAACGCTTCCGTTAGCGAATCTCCCTTAGCAATGTAATTCGATTGCGCAACCCCTACCGTCGAAAAAAAGAGCGCGATTATTAGCGCGGTAAAAAAGCCGGATGTTTTCATTTTATTCTCCTTATTTATTTGATTCTTCAAAATCTCTATTCTTGTAAAGGCTTGTATTAGCCAGCCTGATAAACTTTGTCCAATTGCCTTCGGAGCTATCAGACAGAATAGCATTTTTGTAAGCATTTGTCTTTGCGCTTAGCTCGTCCGCGTGGTAAAGCGTAATTGCCTCAAGGGTTTTCGGTTCCACAGGCGAGGCGAATTCTAACTTTCCCTGATGGCTTAAAATTAAATGCAACAGTTGGTTTTTAAGCTCTTCGGGAAACCATTCGATTTTAGCCGCGGCTTTTTCAACTTCTATTGCTGCAATTACAATGTGGCCCAAAAGCCGTCCTTTATCCGTGTAGTCAAAATCCATCGAAGCGCTTAACTCTTGCGTTTTTCCAAAGTCGTGCAGTATTGCGCCCGTAGTTAAAAGGTCTCTGTTGAGTTCGGGATGAACGTCGCACATCAAATCGCAAATTTTAATAACCTCAAGCGTGTGTTCAAGCAAGCCGTGCAAGTAAGAATGGTGCCAGGATTTGCCAGCCGGTTTGTTTAGAAAACTTTCGTAGCGTTTGCCCTTTAATATTTGCCGCAATAATCTTTTTAAATATTCGTTTTGAATTTTTTCAATTCTTTCGAATAGTTCCTTTTGCATTTCGTTAAAATCTCTTTTGGATTTTTTTACGAGACCCTCTAAAGCAGTTCCGCCGGGATCGGAAAATCTCTCGGCGTTTTTCACTTCAATTTGTAATGCACCGTTGAAACTTTTCACAATTCCTTTTACCTTAGCAACCATTCCGCTAAAAGCTGTCTTTTGGAACTCTTCGAACCCATCCCAAAACTTACCGCTAATTGAACCTGTTTTATCCGAGAACTCCAAATCCAAATAATCGTTGTTGGCTCTCGTTTTTTTTATCTCGATTCTTTTCAGCAAGAATAAATGATCGATTAAATCGCCGGCTTTGAGATTGATTATTTCTTTTTGCATTTCTGGTAAACTTATTTTTAGAGTTACAATTTAAGCAAAGAAAAGAATTTTTGAAAATAGAAAAATTGGCGAGATAAAAATTAGAGATAATGATTTGAATTAAACAAAAAAAGCCGACGCGGGAGATTGCGTCGGCTTTTTTAATTCTACTTTAAGTTTTGTTTCCAGGTTTTAAGCGCTTTAAGCAATTCCTTCATTGCGCCAAGAATAAGCTCTTGTCTGTTTTCTGGAATTGTTTCAAGCAAATCGCGATGAATTTTAACGTGATTTTCACTTATGTTTTTTAAGAACGGTTTGCTCTTTTTAGTTAAATGAACAATCACGTTTCTTCTGTCGGTTGGGTCAACTCTTCTTTCAATTAATTTCTTTTCTTCCAGCGAAGTCAAAATGTGCGTAATTCGCCCGGGCGTAAGATTCATCTCAAGCGCTATTTCCTTAATGGAATGAGAATCGCGATTACTAAAAAGATTAAGACATTTGAACTCTGCCGTAGTCAAATTGAAAAGCGCGGCAAAGTATTTTTCTTTGTCGTTGCAAGTTCTGGCTAACTCGCATGTCAGTTGGGCCATCTCTTTGGCCAGTTCTTGTTTTGCCATTTTTCCCCCACAAAACATTTTCATAAACTAAAATATTTACGGTGTAAAATAAATAATTCTTTTACTATTCGCAAAAAAAATTTTGGCTTTTTTTCAACTCTCTGGTTGTAATATTTTGAGTGAGCTTATGTTCTAAGCATTCCCGTTGTTTTGTTTTCTAAGAATGTAAACTTTTTTAAAAAAACTTAATGTAATGGCGAACCCTGCACCTTTGCCACAAACTTACTCTTTCCATTCAATTAACGAATTTGGCTTACGTCGGCTTAAACCCGTCGGTAGATTCCCGATGATTTCCTTTTTCATTTCGTTAATCATTCTTTCCTTAAGATGCGAACGGTGGTAAACAACGCTAATTTCACGGTAGGGAACTGGCTTTTTGAAACTTCGCGCAAGCTTTTTATTATTGCCGGCAAGCCCTAAAAACGTTAGGTGCGGAATAAGAGTCATCCCGTAATTCTTTTCAACCAATCTCATTAATGTCTCCAACGAACCGCCCTCGAAATAAAGGGGTAGAGCGGTTTTACGCTCCGGCTTGGAATAAATATCGCAAAGCTTTATTACATGCTCGCGAAAGCAATGCCCTTCTTTTAGAAGCCAAATGTCGTTGATGTCCAATTCCTTTGCGCTAATCTTTTCTTTTTTGAACAAAGGATGGCCCCTTGAAACGTAAGCAAGGAAAGGTTCGTAATAAATAACCTCCTCTTTAATATCCGAGTAGTGTAAAGGGGTGGAAAGGATTCCGGCGTCAAGGTCGCCCTTTCTTAAACGTTCTACAATCGACTCAGTTTGAAGCTCGTCCAATATTAATTTTATTTTAGGATTCGCTCTCAAAAAGCTTTGTAAAAAATAGGGAAGCAAATACGGCGCAATCGTTGGAATTATTCCCACTTTGAATTCTCCGTCAAGCGCTCCTTTTCCCGAATCGGCAATCTCTTTAATTCTCGACGCTTCGCGCAATGTTTCCCTTGCCTGTTCGATGATTTTTTCTCCAATGGGAGTCGGTATTACGGGTTGCCTGCTCCTGTCGAATATTAAAACGCCAAGCTCGTCCTCGGCTTTCGCTATTTGCATGCTTAATGTAGGCTGAGTAACAAAAAGTTTTGCAGCGGCTTTTGCAAAGCTTTTAACGTCGGCTAAAGTAACGATATATTTCATCTGAACGATTGTCATGCTAATAAATTTTATTTATTGAATAATAAATATTATCAATTTGTTTTATAATTTCAACCCTTTTAATTTGCCTGTGTTAATTAAAAATGTTAAACAAATTTAGGAGAGCAACAATGTTAACAGTAGGAGACAACTTCCCGGAATTTAAGAAAAAAGCCACAGTATCATTAGAACACGGAAAAGAATTTAAAGAAATCACTCAGGATATTTACAGAAAAAATGGCAATTGGCTTGTAATGTTCTGGTACCCCAAAGATTTCACGTTTGTGTGTCCCACAGAAATTTCTTCTTTCAACAAACATTACGATGAATTCGTGGCTAAAAACACTGTCTTAATTGGCGCGTCTACGGATTCCGAATTCGTTCATCTTGCGTGGAGACAAAATCACAACGACTTAAAAGATTTGAGATTTCCTCTTCTTGCCGATACTTCAAAATCTCTTGCGGAAGAATTGGGCATTCTAGAAAAAGAAGAAAAGGTGGCTTACCGAACAACTTTTATTGTTGACCCCGATGGGATAATCCGCCACGTTTCCGTTAACGATTTGAACGTCGGAAGAAACGTTCATGAAATATTACGCGTTCTGGAGGCGCTACAAACGGGCGAGTTAACCCCTTGCGATTGGGAACCCGGACAAGAAACAATTCGCATTTAAATCTTTTTTTTTACCTCGCGCATCTGTAGAAGCCGCTTTTCGAAGCGGCTTTTACTTATTAATATTTTTTGTGCTTTGTAAACAAAAAAACTTAATATACTATTTGCGTTTATTAAGTTTACTTATTATTTTTAGGAAACTTAAAATACTAATATAGTTTATCGAGTTAATATGAAAGAAAAAATAATAGAAGCGGCAAAAGAAGAATTCTTAAAATTCGGATTTAAAAAAACCACCGTCGACGAAATATCCGCAAAGGCGGGAGTAAGCAAAAAAACAATTTACCAGTATTTTCCTACAAAGAAGGACATATTATTGGAAATCGTTTCGAACATTCAAAATCACATTTCAAAAGAATCAAAAAATATCCTTGCGTTAAAAGAAAATGCTGTCGTTAAATTGTTCCTTTTTAGCCGGATGGTTGGCGGGCAAATTCAGGAAATTAACGATCTTTGGATTAAAGATATTAAAACCTTTCACAACGACGTTTGGCGACAAATAGAAGGGTTCCGAAGAGAAATGGTCGCAAAAAACTTCAGTAAGTTATTGAAACAGGGAAAAAAGGAAGGCTTAATATACGACTATCCCGAGGCGATTGTAATTAATCTTTTGCTCTCGTCGGCAGAATCGGTTACCGACAATAAATTCATCTTGAACAACAATGTTTCAATTCATTCCGCTTTAAAAGCAACTCTAGAAATCATTATTAATGGCATACTAACGCCAAAAGGAAGGAAATTTTTCAACAAAGCAAAAAAGGGATTTTAAAATGAAAGCAATCATTAAAGGTCTTCTTGTCTTACTTGTCTTCACAATAGTCGCCTGTAACTCGGGCAACGAAGAAAAAACAATTGAAGTTGAAGGAACAGTAGAGGGAACGGACGTAATTGTTTCGGCAAAAACCGCCGGCGATTTAATAGAATTAAGGAAAGAAGAAGGCGAGCTTGTAAAGGCGGGCGACACAGTAGCGGCGCTTGAGCACGAAACCGCCTCGATTAAACTGGAACAGGCAAAAGCAAATCTACAATTAGCGCAAGCCGCTCTTTCCTTGTTAAAAAACGGAGCGAGAAAAGAAGACGTATTTTTTACAAAACAAAAATTCAATCAGGCTAAGGCTTCTTACGAACTTTCCCGAAAGGAAGCTAAAAGAATTGAAAATCTTTACAAAAAAGGCTCGGTCACAAAAGACAAATTAGACAAAGCAAGAACTCAATTAAAAATAGCCTTCTCTCAATTAAAAGCCGCAAAGTCAAATCTTGAGAAAATTAAAAATCTTTCTCGCCCGGAACAAATCGAAGAAGCCCAAGCTCGCGTTAAAGCGGCGGAAGCGGCTGTTCGTTTGTTGAAAAAAAATATTAACGACTCTTACCTCGTTGCGCCTACTAGCGGTATTATTGCAAAAATATTTTTTGAAAAGGGGGAATTTGTTCCGGTAATGGGCAGCGTTTTTGAAATTGAAAACCTTACGCGTCCCGATGTTAAAGTTTACATCCCCGAGACAAAACTCGGACTCGTTAAGCGCGGTCAGGCCGCTGAAATATTTACAGATTCTTACCCCGGGAAAAAATTCACCGGGCGCGTTGCAACGATTTCTTCCGAGGCTGAATTCACCCCAAAAACAATTCAGACAAAAGAAGAACGAGTAAAGCTTGTTTACGAAGTTAAAATTAAAGCCGATAACCCAAACTACGAGTTGAAATCCGGCATGCCCGTAGACGTTAAAATAATTGTAAAATAAAGGCATTGTATCGTGAACGACCTGATTTTACAAGCCGAGGAGATATTTAAAAATTACAGGGCGGTCGAAGCCGTTAAGGGTGTTTCCTTAAACATAAAAAAGGGGGAGCTCTTTGGATTGGTAGGCCCGGACGGCGCAGGCAAAACAACCCTGATTAGAATCTTTTGCGGATTACTTAATCCCACAAGCGGTTCCGCTAAACTTTTTAACCTTGAGACGAGCGCCAACAAGAGAAAGATTCAAAAAAAAATCGGTTACCTTTCTCAAAAATTCAGCCTTTACAGAGATTTAACCGTCGACGAAAACATTGAATTTTTTGCGGACATTCATGAAGTGCGGAATTACAAAAAACGCCGCGATGAACTTTTGGATTTTACCAGGCTAAAGCCTTTCCGCGACCGACTCGCGGAAAACCTTTCCGGAGGAATGCAACAAAAGCTTGCGCTTGCTTGTAGTTTAATCCACAACCCTGAAATACTTTTGTTGGACGAGCCTACCACGGGCGTAGACCCTCTTTCCCGGCGCGACTTTTGGAAAATTTTGTTTTCGCTTAAAAAGCAAGGGATGACAATTCTAATAACCACCCCTTACCTGGGCGAGGCCGAAAGATGCAACCGAGTGGCTCTAATGAACAAAGGCAAAATTCTTGTGACTGACGAACCCGAAAAAATTAAAAATTCTATTAATAAAAAAGCCCTTGAAATTACTTGCTCTCCCGCCATTAAATGTGCCGAAGCCCTAAAAAACAAGCATGGGGTGGACGCGCAAATTTTCGGGGACAGAATCGACGTATTAATTGAAGAAAACAGCGATTTTAATCAATACCTGGAAACAATTAAAAAAAACAATTTAACGATTAAAAACTTCAATATTAATAAACTTTCGCTGGAAAACGTTTTTATTCATTTAATAAAACAACAGGATTTAAAATTGGCGAGGACTCAATGAAAAAGAAAACCGAAATTTTATTTTTAATCTTTGCCTTGGCGCTTGGGTTAAACGCTCAAACTTTAACACTAAAGGAAAGCCTACGGATCGGAATGAGAAACAGCAAGAACGTTCGCGTTCTGAAAATAAAGAAGCAAAGGGCATTCCTGCAAGCGCGTAAAATCAAAGCGGCATTTTACCCAGAGTTCAATCTTTCCGCCTCTTACACTCGTCTTAGTAACATTCCCCCGTTCGAAATTCAAACGCCTTTTTTTCCAAAGCCAATAAAAATTCAAGATCCTATCTTGAACAACTATTCGATTTCGGCGGGCTTCAAACTACCCGTGTTTGTTGGTTTTCGGTTGGTTAACCTTCTTAAAGCTGCCGAAAACACGGCTCAATCCGCCGGTTACGAAGTCGGTTACAAAATGAACGCCGAGGCGATGAACATTACAAAAGCCTTTTTTAATTACGAAAAATCGTTGCTCGTTAGGAAATTGCTCAAAAAAGAAGCCGCAAGTTTAGGCAAAAGGTTAGCGGACACAAAAAATCTTGCCGCCGAGGGATTGGCGTTGCGGAAGGATTTACTACAAATTAAATCGAAGGTAGAGGAAATAAATTACAAATTGGTAGAGGCTGAAAACGCTGTTATTATTGCCCGAACCGTATTCAATAAAGCTTTGGGCTTAAATCTAAAGGCTAATACTAATATTGCGTTTAATTTTTCCGTAGATAGCAAATTAAACATCGGTTTGCAAAGGGGGATTGCCGAGGCGCTAGAAAACCGTTACGAGTTAAAAGCCTTTCGGAAAAAATTAGTTGCCGCCCGCTCGAGCGTTCAAGCGGAAAAAGGCAATTACTTGCCAAGTGTTTCGGTTTTTGGCAATTATTATTACAACAAACCAAATCAAAGAATACTGCCTTTGCTGGACGAGTTTAAAGACACTTGGGCTGTTGGCGTTGCTCTTTCCTGGAATATCTGGAACGGTGGGAAGACATCAACAAGCGTTCAAATTGCGGAAAACAAACTCTCCGAAGCTTCTACAAATTTTAATCTTTTAAAAGAAAACATCGAAACGGAAGTAACTAAAAAATATTTTGATTTAATCGGCGCTTTTAAAAAAATCAAAGCCGCCCAAGCTTCCTTGCTTGCCGCGAAAGAAAACTACCGCGTTACAAGTAAATTGTATGCGCAACAAAAAGCCACCGCATCGGAATTACTGGAGGCGGAGACAAATCTTCTGAACGCAAAAATCAATTACAAACTTTCGGCATTAAACGCAAAACTGAAAAGAATCGAATTTCTAAAATCTTTAGGGAGAAAGATTTATTAAATGGACTCAATAGAAGTAAATAACTTAACAAAAAAGTTTGGCGGTTTTACAGCCGTTAACAACGTTAGCTTTAAAGTTAAGCGCGGGGAAATATTCGGATTTTTGGGCGCTAACGGAGCGGGTAAAACCACAACCATAAAAATGCTGTGCGGAATATTAACACCCAGTTCGGGCGACGCGCTGGTGGCTGGCTTTAGCGTTAAAGACCAACCGGATATGGTAAAACGAAACATCGGTTACATGTCTCAAAAGTTTTCTCTCTACAACGATTTGACCGTGTCCGAAAATATTGAATTCTTCGGCGGTGTTTACGGATTGGAAAGCAAGCTTTTTCTTGAAAGGAAAAAATGGGCTCTTGAAATAGCAGGATTGCGCGGCAAGGAAAAAACCATCACCGGCGACTTACCCGGCGGCATAAAACAACGATTGGCGTTAGGCACGGCGGTAATACACAAACCCCAAATTGTCTTTTTGGACGAACCTACAAGCGGCGTTGATCCAATTGCACGAAGACAATTCTGGGAACTAATCAACCAACTTGCGCAGGAAGACATTACCGTAATTGTAACGACTCACTACCTCGAAGAAGCCGAGTATTGTAATAGCTTAATACTAATGGACTCGGGCGAAATTATTGCACGAGGCAACGTATTTGAATTGAAAAATAACTACTTAAATAAAACAATTTACGAAATAGAATGCGAGCCAACTTTATTAACCCTTGAAATACTTGAAGAAAACAACATTGGGGACGAAATCACTATGTACGGTAATACTATTCACGTCATCGCGCCTAAAAAAGATGATGTTGAATTAACAATCCGGAACGCTTTGAGTTCGCAAAATATCTTGTTGAAATCCGTAAAAAAAATTCAACCTACGTTAGACGACGTTTTCGTTCATCTGCTGGAGAGCAAAAATGAAACTTAATAAAATGAGAGCCGTTGCCAAGAAAGAATTCAAACAGCTTTTGCGGGATAAGCGCCTGCTGTTTGTTATTTTCTTTTTCCCTATTTTACTTTTAGTTGTTTTTGGTTACGCAATCAATTTCGACGTTCAACACGTAAAGTTGGCGGTTCTTGACAGAGACCATTCGCCGGAAAGCAGGTTATTATTAGAGAAACTAAACGCTACGGTTTACTTTGACGTGGTTAAAACCCTCGACAGCCCAAGTGAAATTGACGAAGCAATAAACAGAAAAATAGCACAAGCCGTAATGGTAATACCACCAGACTTTTCTAAAAACGTCAATACTCCGCTCAAGGACGCCAAACTTCAGTTTGTTATTGACGGCATCGACGGCAACACCGCTACCATTATTAAAAATTACGTCGACACTTTTACCGAACTTTATTCGGCGCGCTTAAACGCAAAGTTCCTAAATCGGCTGGGCAAAGTAATTACCCCGACAATTTCGGTTACGCCGTTGTTCGAATTCAACCCGGATTTGCGTTCAACCGTATTTTTACTCCCCGGTTTAATAGCAATGATTTTAATCGTAACAGCGTCGGTAACAGTCGCTCTTTCTTTCGTAAGAGAAAAAGAACACGGCACCGAGGAACAATTAAGAGTCTCTTCCCTTAATTCAATTGAATTAATTATTGGCAAATCCCTTCCGTTTATTTTAGTCTCCGTAATCAATGCGGCTATGGTTTTGCTTGCAGGATATTTGTTGTTTGGAGTAGCCGTTAAAGGAAGCCTGTTATTGCTTGCTCTCGCGGTTCTCATTTTCGTAATCGCCTCTACGGCCTTGGGCATTCTGGTTTCCGTAATTTCGGATTCTCAACAAGTGGCTTTTCAGTTGGCTTCATTAATTTCAATGTTGCCTTCTTTAATATTGTCCGGCTTTATTTTCCCAATAGAAAGCATGCCCAAAATAATTCAACTGTTTACCAATTTAACTCCCGCTACTTTTTTTATTAAAGCCATTCGGGCAATTATCCTCAAAGGCGTCGGACTGCAAAATTTTTGGCCTCAGCTTGTTTATCTTTCTCTGTTTCCGATAATTTTATTCGGATTATCTTCCGCAATAACAAAAAGAAAAATGGACAGGGCTTAAATGAAAATCTTACTGCGAATAATTAAAAAAGAATTTTTACAATTCATCCGGGACCCTAAAATGTTCAGGATTGTTTTAATCGCGCCAGTAGTTCAGTTGGTGTTGTTGGGGTACGCGGCAAATCTTGAAGTTAAAGTAATTCACACTGCGGTTTACAATCAATCCAAAGGGACAACTTCCCGAAATTTATTAAGGGAATTAAAAGCCACAGGGTATTTCCACCTTGATTATTACGTAAACAATTACAAAGAACTTCAAAAGTTAATAGACCGGGGAAATGTGGTTTTAGGTTTAGTGTTCGACAAAGACTTCGACTCCAATATTGGCGCTTCGAGGAAAGCCAGTATTCAAGCGGTTTTCGACGCATCGGATGGCAATACCGCAACAATATCAGCCGGATATTTACAAGCTGCAATTCAAAAATTCAATCGCAAAATTTCGTTAATAACGTTGAGTAAAAAAGGAAAGGAGGTTCGGTTTCCGGCAAATATTGAACCCATCACAAGAGTTTGGTTCAACCCGGAATTAAAGACAAGAATATTTATGGTACCAGGAATAATGAGTTTGCTTCTAATGATTATTACAATTACTCTAACGTCCCTTGCGATTGTTAAGGAAAAAGAAATCGGAACTTTCGATCAACTAATTGTAACCCCAATAAAACCTTACCAACTTATTTTGGGTAAATTCATTCCTTTTGTAGCTGTGGGGCTAATTGTGATTGTAATTGTTTTAACCGCCATGGCTGTTGTCTTTAACATTTCGGTAAAAGGCAGTTTGTTGTTTTTGTTCGCTTCCTCTCTAATTTTTGTGCTTTCGACGTTGGGATTGGGTCTATTCATTTCCACCGTTACAAAAACGCAGCAACAGGCAATGATGATAGCCACCTTCGGAGTAATGATGCCGATGATTTATCTCTCGGGCTTTGCTTTCCCTATCGTGAACATGCCCGTCTCCATTCAATACATTACTTACCTAATTCCTCTGCGTTACTTCATTGAAATAATACGAGGCGTAATACTGAAAGGACTGGGATTAGCCGACCTCTGGACGCAATTTGTTATTCTGATATTTTTTGGTATTTTAATTTTGTTTTTAAGCTCGTTAAGATTCAAGAAAAAAATAGATTGAAAATGGCCGAAGCCAGAGAAGTTTTTTTAAAATACTCCACGCGGCGCGATGTTGTTTTTGTTCTTGGTGCGGGAACCTCACATCCCGACGGTGTCCCGTTGCAGCGCGAAATACTGCCCGAAATATTGGACGGCAGCGTAGAGGAAATTCAAAATTCCGAAATCGGAAAAGAAGTAATTACTTTTATTAACGAAAACTTCCGCTACAACAAAGACGTAAACTTTCCAACAATGGAATCGGTTTTCGGCTTCATCGATTATTTTCTCCTTCACAACGAGAGTTTAAATTCGGTTTACACAAACGCAAAGCTGCGTATCATAAAAGAATACTTAATTAAACTAATTCATTTTGTAGTTGACTACCGCACGAACAAAAAAAGTAAGTACTACCATTTGTTTTGGGAGGCAATTTCAAAACACAATCCGAACGTTTCCATTATTTCATTAAACTACGACACGTTGTTGGAACAAGCTTTTGATTTTTTGTTCGAAAAATTCGGCTACATCGATTACTCGATTCATTTTATGAATTACGAAAAAAGCGAGAAGTTAAAGAATTTTAATTTTTGGATCGACGCCCAGAAACCCCTTAAAATAAAAGGCGACGCACTACCGCATGCCATTAAACTATTGAAATTACACGGTAGTTTGAACTGGAAATATTGTAATTGTTGTAATCAAACCTTGTTGACTCCGTGGGATAGAAAGATTGATTTAAACAAAGGAAAGTTCTTGGGCTACACCTATCCTGATAACGTTGAGTACGAATATTCCTGTCCGCTCGACGGCACGGATTTTCAAACTCTTATTATTCCACCGTCTTATTACAAGGAGCTAACGCACAACGTAATTTCCCAGCTCCTTACGGAAGCGGGCAAGGAAATACGAGCCGCTAAAAAGATTGTGTTTATTGGATATTCCCTTTCCGACGCTGACGTGGACATCCTTGCCCTGCTCAAAAAAAATATTTCCAATCAGCAAATAATTGTCATTAACAGAAAAAACCCCGAAAGGTTAAAACTAAAATACCTTTCCGTTACTCCAAACGTAACCTTTTACGAAAAGACATTCGAAGGATTTGTTTCCGATGAAAATTTTGTTGAAGAGCTGCTGAAGGGTTGAATTATTTGTTTAAATACTATATCTTAGTAGTACTACACACAAATAGTGGAGTATTGAAATGCTGTCCAAACTTTCAACTCTTATTCTTGGCGCTTTGCGCGAGGAAGCACGCAGCCCTTACGAAATAATAGCTCTCTTTAAAAATCTCGAAGTGACTAAGTGGTTCCCTGTTGCCGATTCAACGGTTTATTCCACGGTAAAAAAATTAAAGCAAATGAAATTTGTTGAATCCCGACTGGTTAAGTCCGGTAAACTCCCCGCAAAAACAATTTATTCCCTTACGCCCCTTGGCGAACAGGAATTGCTAAAAACCGCTTCTTGCTACCTTGATTCCGTCGAAACAAATCTTTCGGGTTTTCAGGTAGGAATTTTACTAATGGATTTATTTAAGAAAGAAGAAGTGCTGAAAAAATTAAGAACCAAACTGGAAGGACTTGAGAAGATCTTCTTCGATTTAAAAAAACAAATTTTAGCAATGGAACGAAATCAACAAAGCGTTCCATTCTCTACAATCGCGGTGCTTAAATACAAATACTACTTGATTGAAGCCGAACGCAAAACTTTGAAAGAATTAATCCGCGGATTAAACTTACGGCGCGGAAGAAAACGCGGCTCGATCTTCGACTTCAGATTACCCGCGTGAAAGCTCCTCGTAAGCCGTTTTAATATTGTCCTGCAAAGCAGTCTTCCACAGCGGTTTCATCTCTTCGAATCCCGGCACTGAATTAGTTTTTTGTAAATCTTTTAATCCGCGCCCTTGGCGCAGTCCTTTTTTAACGTAGTTTAGCAACGCTTCAATGTAATTTCTCATGAATCGCAAATCTCCCTTCCCGCCAAAAACATTGTCGGGAGAAAACGAATGCCCGTAAATAAAAAGCGTGTCGTTGTCGAACCTATTGTAAGCGTCGTCTAAAAATTTAATCCAACCCGCCAACGATGCTTCGTCTTTTAAATTCACAAAAGGGTAAACGCGATTGAAAACCAAATCTCCCATGTGGGCAACATTAGCATTAACAAAATGAACAACCGAATCGCCGCCGGTGTGGGCCGGACCAAAATGGTAAGCGAACACTTTTTCGCCTTCTAATTCAAAAGTCCATTCTTTTTGAAATGTAACATTTGCGGTTACTTTGTTTTTGTCCAAAGGCGTACCGACATTTCTCTTTTTTTGAAGACGAACGCAATTCTCGTTCGCCACGATCATTCCGGAATGCTTTGCAAGAAACGTATTGCCCGACGTGTGGTCTCTGTGATGATGCGTGTTTAGAAGAACGCTTATTTTATTTGCTTTCATTTTCTTCAAATTGGAGTAAAATTTTTTTGCCGTGTCTGGGAATTGGGAATCAACAATAATAACAGCGTTTTCTCGAACCAACCATCCGATTGTACCGCCCCTGTTGGTGTAAATACCAATGCCCTTGCGAAGTTGTCTGAAGTTTTCAACTTTTACTGAGGAAGAGAAATTGCCAAGGAAAGCTCCGCTTAAGAAAACGCTGGCTGTTTTAATAAATTCTTTTCTGTTCATTTTTTGCTTTCCAACTAATTTAAAATGCCGTTTTAATTTTAATTAAAACATTTTAAAAAGCAAACCGGCTTGCTTACATTATTTCAATCTGTTTAATAAAATCATTATATTAGCCGTTAAATTTTACGTCAAAATTTACAGCCTAATGGGTGACTTTTGAATGGAATATTTTTGCGGAATAGATGGCGGCGCGACTAAAACGACCTGCGTAATCACCGACGAAAATCTGAACGTTCTTGCCCTACAAAAAGGAGAGCCTTCTTCTTTCCTAAAAGACGGCGAGGAAAAAGTCGCCGCTACTTTAATAGAATTAATTTTAAATGCCTTAACGGCGGCGGGGCTTTCCTTAAATGAACTTAGCGGGGTTGTAATCGGCTCAACCGGCGCGGGCAGGGAAGAAGACGCAGCAAGGCTCTTCAATAAATTAAAAGAAATATTTGCCGCCAAAGGTTTTTTCCTTCCCAAATTAAAAATTGTCAGCGATGCGCACATAGCCCTCGAGGGAGCTTTCGGCGGTAAGCCTGGGGCTATTT
>JALWSN010000330.1 GCA_027080245.1 Ignavibacteriales bacterium
ATTTTAATCACATCTGCAAAAATAAATTGAATCGCAATGTATTTTGGACAAATGTACATTTATGGGCAACAACCCATCCCAAGCTCAAACCCCTCCCCGTCGCCGAGGGGAAGGAGCTTACGTAATGAAGTGATTTCGACAATGTTAATGGGAAGGGGTGGAAATCAACGCTGAATAAAATTGCATTGATTGAAAGAATACTGATTTCAAGGATTTTGACCGATAGATTTTAGAAATTGAAAAAGTCTCCTCAATAAAAGATTTTCACACTTTTTTAATCAAAAAAAATTCTTTAGGAAAGAAGTGAAATTTTTATTTTTCTAAATAGTTTTAATTGGTATTTTTTTGAAATTAAAATATATTAGAAGTTTAAATTTACATTACTAAATTGGTAAGAAAATGAGGTATTACTCCAAATTACTTTTGCTTTCCTTTTTATTAATTTCTTTTTCTCAAATAAAATCACAGAGCATTAAAGTGGAAAATTTGAAATCTAAAATCGATTCAATTGCATCGAGCGTGATTAAAGACTTTCGCGTTAGTTATTTTAAATATTCTTTTGCGAACTCCAACGCATCTTCCGTAATTAAAGGCGCTACGGACAACAAAGTTCTTTTCGATAAGTTAAAAATTTTTCTGTCGAATAAAAAGATTGACTTTTCCCAATTTGAACTTTTGCCCTCAAAAAAATTAAATGGTAAAATTTACGGATTGGTAAATCTTTCCGTAATAAATATTCGAAGCAAACCTAAGCATTCTGCCGAGCTTGTTTCTCAGGCGTTGTTGGGTATGCCTCTGAAAGTATTGGATGAAAAAAACAATTGGTATTTAATTCAGACTCCGGACAAATACATTGGCTGGACGGACGCCTCGGCTATTCAATTATTGTCGAAAGAAGAAATTGTGCAATGGCGCAAATCAACAAGAATAATATTTAAAAATATTTACGGATTTGTTTTCGAAAATCCCGACCTAACTTCGCCTCACGTTTCTGATGTAGTAATGGGAGACGTGTTTCAAAAAATTGGCAGGCAAAGCGACTTTTACAAAGTAAAGTTTCCCGACGGCAGAAGCGGATTTATTCCGGAAAATCATTGCGCGTATTTTAAGAAATGGTTTGGCGGCAGGGTTTTTAACGTAGCCGAATTATTGAATCGAGCACAACAATTCGTTGGAGTTCCGTACCTTTGGGGAGGCACGTCCGTAAAAGGCTTTGATTGCAGCGGTTTCACGAAAACTGTTTATTATATGAGCGGATTGATTTTACCGCGGGACGCTTCGCAACAGGTAAACACTGGCGTTGAAGTGGACACTTCAAATAATTTCAAGAAGCTTCAGCCTGGCGATTTGTTGTTCTTTGGGCGTAAAGCCACGAACACAAAACCGGAAAAAGTTGTGCACGTAGCTTTGTACCTTGGTGGGTTAAAATACATTCACGCATCCGGAAAAGTAAAGATTAACAGCCTGGACAAAAAGAGTCCGATTTTTAATGAATATCGATTCAGGACTTTCTTGCATGCTCGAAGAATTATTTCGTCGGTGAACAAAAACGGGGTTCAAGAGCTATTAAAAAATAAATTTTATTCGGGAGAGAAAGATGAAACAAAGTAGAAGAGAATTTTTAGGCAAAAGCATCGCCGCAGGCGCCGCGGCAACTTTAATTAAACCTTTTAACATTTTAGCGGGGAACAACAGGAAAATGGGAAATTCAAAATTAGTTTTAAGATTCAAGCCTTACACTCTTAAGTTAAAACATGTTTTTACTATCGCTACTTACTCGCGTTCTACTACGCCGGTTATGCTAACAGAAATTGAGTACGACGGAGTAGTTGGGCACGGCGAGGCTTCCATGCCGCCGTACCTTGGGGAGTCCCACAAAACTGCCATTGAATTTTTAAGTAAGGTGGATTTAACCCAGTTCAACGATCCTTTTGAAACCGAGGACATTTTAGATTACGTTGACGGAATTGCTCCCGGCAACCCGGCGGCTAAAGCCAGCGTGGATATTGCCCTTTACGACCTTGTAGGAAAATTACTGGGCAAGCCCTGGGTGAAGATTTGGGGTTACGATGAAAATAAAACCCCTTACATTTCTTTTACAATTGGAATTGACAAGCCGGAGGTTGTTCGCCAAAAAGTTAAAGAAGCGGCGCCTTACAAAATATTAAAGGTAAAATTAGAATATGGTAACGACAAACAAATGATAGAAACGGTTCGGTCGGTTTCCAATAAACCTATTACCGTCGATGTTAATCAAGGTTGGAAGGACAAACATTACGCATTGGATATGTGCCACTGGTTAAAAGAAAGAGGCGTAGAATTTGTTGAACAACCAATGCCTAAAAATCAACCTGACGATATTGCCTGGCTTACCGAACGCAGCCCTTTGCCAATAATGGCAGACGAAGCGGTGCAAAGAATTCCCGACGTTATTAAAGCTTACGGAGTTTATTCGGGAATTAATATTAAGTTAATGAAATGTACCGGAATGCGAGAGGCTCACAAGATGCTTAATTTGGCACGCTCGCTGGGAATGAAGGTAATGATCGGCTGCATGACAGAAACATCTTGCGGTATTTCAGCCGCGGCGCAGCTTTCCCCACAAGTAGATTGGGCGGATTTGGACGGTAATTTATTAATTAGCAACGATCCTTTCGAAGGCGTTAAAATTGTTGATGGTAAAATTAAATTGAACAATTACCCCGGAATAGGGCTTAAACCTTAATAAAATAGGGCTTTTTCGAAAGTTCAAAGCACTCCTTTGGAGATTCTTTCGGAAAAGCCCAATAAAATTAAGACCCGCTGAAGTTTAAACCGAAATTTGTTTCTTAAAATATTCAATCGTTAATTTTAACCCTGTTTCTCTGTCTACTTTAGGTTCCCAATTTAACAATTCCTTTGCTTTTGTAATGTCTGGCCTTCTAACTTTAGGATCGTCTTGAGGCAACTCTTTAAAAACAATTTTACTTGTGGAATTTGTTAATCTTATTACTTCTTCGGCAAATTGTTTGATTGTAATTTCTGCGGGATTGCCGATATTTACGGGCGTGTTAACGTCGGAAAGCAATAGTCTGAAAATGCCTTCAATTAAATCGTCAACGTAACAAAAGCTTCGCGTTTGGTTGCCGTCGCCAAACACAGTTACGTCTTCGCCTTTTAACGCTTGCGAAACGAATGCAGGCAAAGCCCTGCCGTCGTTAAGCCTCATTCGCGGTCCGTAAGTGTTAAAAATTCTTACGATTCTTGTGTCGACGTTGTGGTAGCGGTGGTAAGCCATTGTGATTGCCTCGGCAAATCTTTTAGCCTCGTCGTAAACGCCGCGCGGACCAATGGGATTAACGTTTCCCCAATATTCTTCGTTTTGCGGATTGATTTTAGGATCTCCGTAAACTTCCGAAGTGGAGGCAAGCAAAAAGCGGGCGCCTTTCTCCTTTGCCAATCCCAGAGCTTTGTGAGTTCCCAACGAACCGACTTTCAGAGTTTGGATGGGCAGCTTCAAATAGTCGATGGGGCTTGCTGGCGAGGCAAAGTGCAAAATGTAATCAACCTTGCCCGGCACATGAATAAAATTGGTAACGTCGTGATCAAAAAATACGAAATTACCATTCCCAAACAAATGTTCGATGTTTTTCAAATCGCCCGTAATTAAATTATCGATACAAATAACTTTCATTCCTTCCTGAACGAACCTATCGCACAAATGCGAGCCTAAGAATCCGGCTCCGCCCGTTATTACAGCAACTTTTTGTTCCATTACTTCCTCTTATTAAATTTGTTTTTTGTGTGTGAAATTAATATTGATGTTCCTAATTGAAAATAAGCCCCCGATTATTCCGAACAAAACAGAGACAATAAAATTTAAAATCAGCAATGTTCTTTTGTTAAAAAAGATTGAGACATTTAATTTCGTTAAACTTTCGAAAGTCAATAAAATAATCGCGGAACTAATTAAGAACGCCAGAAGGCTTAAAATAATTGCGCTTAAGAAGACCGGCATTCTAATCATACTTAATTTAGCGCCCACAAGCTTCATTATTTCGAACAGTTCTCTTCGTTTTTCAACGGAAAATTTATTTACAATCATTAGCAAATAAAATGCTAAAAGTATTGTAATTATTGCAAACGAGTAGGTGAAAATTCTGACGTAGGCTACTCCTTTTAACAGTTGGTTTAATAGTTGTTCGTCGAAAACAATATCGTCTACGTTAGGATTTTGCTTGTAATAGTTAATTAATTTTTTAATTTGCTTCGAACTTAATTTGGAATTGACGTGAACGGAAAAGGAAGCAGGGAGCGGATTGTTCCGCAAAACTTGAGTGACGTCCGTGCCTAAATATTGGGACATTTCCCTTGCAGCCGTTTCCTTGTCCTTGTAAACCGCTGATTTTATTCGCTTATCCTGGGCAAGCTCGCGTTTTAGCTTGAAAATAGCTGCGTCAGGAACGTTGTATTTTAAGAAGATTGTAATTTCAATTTTCTCTTTTAAATAGTTTGTTATTTTATTAGAATTTAAAAGAAGAAGCAGGGCAAATGTGGTAAATAAAGCCGAAATAGCAATGGAAAGAACGGTTATTAAAGAAGCGAATTTCGCTCTTGAAAAGGATTTAATGGCTTCTGAAAAATAAAATGAAATCATGTTACAATAATACTAAAAATTTGATTCGTCAATCCAGCTTTTTATTAACCATCTGTTTTTAATGTCTTTTACAAGAGTTAAATTTACGCGGCCGTCAATAAAAATAATGTCCGTTGGGTTGAAAGTAATAGTGAGATTGAAACTTCGAACAATGTTTGTGGAGTCGTCGGAAATCGAAACAATATTGTTCCAGATTAAATCCAATTTTTGGGAATTCCTAAAAAGCCCGTCGGTAGAATGCATTTCGTCATCTCGTCCCCAGGAAACGTCCACTCCCAAATCGTAATCGCGGTAGCTGAAAGTAAAATCCTTGTCGAGTAGTTGTCCGTATATGGAAGTATCTTTAAAAGTGTATGCGTATTTGAAATTTTGAAATACGCCTGCGATTGTTTTTTGAGGAGAAATAAGCGAACCCCCTGAGTTTATTGAATTATCTAACGCCGGCGCAAAGGGATTAACGCATCCGCCCATTATTATTAGGCTTAATAATATTATTTTAATCAGGGTTTTCATTTAATAAACGTATTCTCCTTTTAAACTACTCCAGCTTGGTTTATTGCTTTTTTGAATATCCTCCCATTGGGTAATTACCCATTTGTTGCTTTGGTCAAGGTTAATCGTAAATTTTACGACGCCGGTAAAAGCGTTGTTTTTTGTGGCATCGGTAAACGGCAGAGCGATGGAATAATCGAATTGGTAAATTGCGCTG
>JALWSN010000331.1 GCA_027080245.1 Ignavibacteriales bacterium
GTTTAATATTAAACAAAATAAAATTTTCACAATTCAAAAATAGCGATGCTTTCGGGTATCTTCAAATGTTTGGCGATTTTGTTTTTTAATTGTTGAATGACTCGAGTTTCTTTTCTTGGTCCCGCTGGAAATTATTAACATTAACCATTGGGAATTTACAATAACGTTTAATTTACAAACCAAAAACAATTCAGCTAAAAAAAATCCGTTGCGCTTTCAAGTTTAATTCTAAATAATTATTTTAGCGACTTAAAAAACGGTTTGAAACTTTCAGAGGATTTATTGAAAAAATTTTTTTACATCTGGGTAACCATATTTTCAATTGCGGAATTAACCAAGGCACAAACGCTGAAAGTTTCCAATTTTTCTCTAACGAATATTGAAACAAAGATTCAAGTTGAAAATGTTCGGCAAGGGCAATCCGAAATACCTATTATTATTACCCGGAACAATAGTCATAGAGTTCTAACTCTTAAAGTAAAGGGCTCGGCAGCGGACACAAATTTGGTTTTTAGCAAATCGGGAAATTACATTTTAAAAATACAAGGTTCTCCGAAGTCAATAAAATTAAGGATTTTGCCGGGTTGGCTTAGCATTGTACCACCGTTATTAGCCATTTTGCTTGCTTTGTTAATAAGAGAAGTGCTTACTTCTTTATTAGCAGGGGTTTTTGTAGGTGCGTTTTTCATGTTCGATTTCAATCCGCTAAAAGCGTTTTTAAGAATGACGGACACGATTGTTATTAATTCTTTAGCCGATCACGATCACATTGTCATCATTGTTTTTACGCTACTTTTTGGAGCCGTAATAGGCGTTATTTCCAAAAACGGAGGCACAGCGGGCATTTCAAAAATAGTTGTAAAGTTTGCAAAAACCGCCCGCTCCGGCTTGCTTGCAAGTTGGTTCATGGGGCTGGTAATTTTCTTTGACGATTACGCAAATTCCCTGATAATAGGCAACATGATGAGGCCCATTACAGATAAGCTAAGAATATCAAGGGAAAAGCTTTCCTACATTGTCGATTCCACCGCCGCGCCAGTTTCCAGCATTGTAATTATTTCTTCGTGGATTGGCTTCGAGGTAGGATTAATTGAAGCCGGATTGCGCTCCATTGGTTCGGCTCAAAGTCCTTACGGCTTGTTCATCGCCACAATCCCGTTCAGGTTCTACCCCATCGCAGCAATATTTTTTGTTTTCCTAACTTCCATTTTGAATAGGGATTTCGGTCCGATGTACAAAGCGGAAAAACGCGCAAGGATCTCCGGCATTACTCAATTAAACGCTTCAATGTTCAATAGTGCGGAAGAGGAATTTAAAAGTAAAATTTCCACCGAACATGCTAAATGGTTTAACGGAGTAATCCCGATTCTTGTTTTGATTTTGGGAACTGTAATCGGGCTAATAGCCACAGGATATTCGGCAATCTCGGCAAAAGGGTTGAACGATTATTCAATTCGGGAAATAATTAGTAATTCGGATTCCTTTTCCTCGTTATTGTGGGCGAGCTTCGGAGCAAGCGCTGTGGCGGTGTTCATGAGCGTTCAACAAAAAATATTAAAACTTAGCGAGGCGATCGAAGCCTGGAATAAAGGTTTACAATCGATGCTTTTTGCCAGCGTTATTCTTGTTTTTGCCTGGTCGATTAGTTCGGTAACAACGGAGTTAAAAACGGCCGATTACATAATCTCTTTGCTGAGCCAAAGTTTGAATCCTCATCTTTTACCCGTGCTGGTATTTTTAATTTGCGCCTTGATTAGTTTTGCCACCGGCACAAGCTGGGGCACAATGGCAATTGTAATCCCTATCGTAATTCCGCTTTCGCACAAATTGGCTTTGGTAAACGGACTAACACCCGCAACATCGCAACTGCTGCTAACGGGCGTTGTTAGCTCGGTGCTTGCAGGGGCGGTCTTCGGCGATCATTGCTCGCCCATTGCGGATACTACTATTCTCTCTTCAATTGCTTCGCAGTGTAATCATTTAGACCACGTGAATACTCAATTACCTTACGCCATTGTAGTTGCAATTGTTTGTATGGCGCTAGGAGACATCCCCACCGCTTACGGATTAAATCCCTACATTTCAATTGTTTTGATTTTTTCCGCTCTTTATTTAATCGTTAAATTTGTTGGTAAACCTTTGCCAGTAGCGAAAGCCGAATAATCGCCTTTGGGTCAGCCAAGCTAAAATCGTTTCAAGTTCTTAGCATTAAAAATTCAAGGAAAATATTGAAAGCGTTTCGCAATTGTGTTTGGGAGTTTTAAAAATTATTTCTTAAGACTTGTAGCATAACAAGATAATTTTAGTAAAGAAGAATAACTGCAAGTAAGTAAAAAAGAATCCGAACAAAATACCCGCGGCTACTTGCGCTTTAGTGTGAACGCCAAGGGCAATTCTGCTTTCGCCAATTAGTAAAATCAAAGGCAAAAGCCAGAGACCGTTCGCTCCGAAAATAAAGACCAACAACGCCATTGCCGTAGAGGATCCGATTGCGTGGGCGCTTATTTTCCAGTATTTGTTAATTAAAATCAAAATTAGAGTGTTGCCCGCATAAGCAAGCCACAAAGCTACGGCAACTTCGGAAACCCCCGAAAAATAAAGCCAAACCGAAGCCGCTAACTCGAAAGCCACTCCCCACAAGTACGGAAGCGTTCTTTCCTCTTTAATTGTGGCGTCGTTGTTGGTAATTCGTTTTCTGCTTCGAAGAAAAAAGAAAAGTAAAATCGGGAAAACAAACCCGAACAGAGCGCCCGAAAGCGCCACTACAATTTTACCTTTCGCACTCGGCTCGAAATAAAACGCAAGAAGAATGAAACTTAACAACGAAAAAGTTGGCGGCACAAACAAATCCGAAACTACCCGCGCCCAGATTTTGTTTTTTTTCAATTCGGTCAATCAATCCTCCGCATCGTATTTTTTAAGTTCGTCCAGATAAGAAAGCAAAGTTTCCTCAATTGGTTTGTATTCTTTGAACCGCATTAAAGTTTGCCTAACTTTTGCGTTGCCGCGCAACCCTTTCAAATAGCCGGAATAAAATTTACGAAATGGGATTGTTGCAAATTCGTTGCCACGAGCTTCAATTTCCATTTTAAGATGTTTAAGAATTGTTTGAATTCTGAACTCGGGCGTAACCTTAGTTTTGATTCCTCCCGTTTCAATTAGCTCACGCGCCTGTTTGAAAATCCAAGGGTTGCCTATTGCCCCGCGCGCTATCATCACACCGTCCGCGCCTGTTTGGTTGAAGGCATTTAAAGCGTCTTGCGGGGTAAGTACGCCGCCGTTAAGAATTACGGGGATTTTTACGGATTCTTTTACTTTGTTAATCCAATCCCATTGCGGTTCACCCGAATGTCCCTGGGCGCGCGTTCTGCAGTGAACAGTTAAAGCTTTAACGCCAACATCCTCAAGCCGTTTTGCTATTTCAACAATGTGAATGCTTTCGGCGTCCCAGCCGATACGGGTTTTTACGGTAACCGGCAAGCCGACGGCTTTAACGACGTCACCAACCAACTTTTGTAGATAAGGCGGATCTTTCAGCAGACCCGCGCCAGCCCCCCTATTTGCAACCTTTCGAACCCAACAACCCGCGTTGATGTCAATAATATCGGGCTGAAACTCTTCTATTATTTTCGCCGACTCAACCATCGAGCCGAGATTGTTGCCGTAAAGCTGAATGCCAACGGGGCGTTCCTTTTCGGAAATCAACCCCTTGTTCAATGTTCTTTTATCTTTACGTTTAACGCCTTCGGAATTAATAAATTCCGTGTAAACGATATCCGCTCCAAATTCTTTACAGAGCATTCTAAAAGCCATGTTAGTAACGTCTTCCATTGGCGCTAAAAGAAGCGGTTTTTCGAATTTGTATTTTCCAATCGTAAACATTCAATCTTTCCTTTTTAATTTAAATAAAGCAACAAACAAAATAATCAAGGCAAACAAAGCTCCCGTAATAAAAGGGAAGGGGTAGCCAAGATATTGAAAAGCAAAGCCGCCCCAAATAGGACCGAGCACGCTTGCAAAAGAAGCCATGGATTGATTTAAGCCGAGAACCAGTCCTTGCTTGTCCGGCGGGGAATATTTTGAAACCATGCTAAGAACCACCGGCTGAAGCGTTCCCGTACCGAAAGCAAACAGGATTGAAAAAACTGCCAAGTGAAAAAACGTTCTTCCGAAAGGCATCAGAGCCAGCCCAAGGCTCATTAAAACGGCGCCCCAAATAAGCAAAGTTCTTTCCCTTAAATACTCGGTTAAATATTTGATTAACCAGAGCTGAATTAGGGCGCTTGCGATTCCGATAATGCCAAACATCAATCCGTTTTGGGCATCGGTAAAATTGTAAACTTTGTAACCAAGCAATGCAAAAGTGCCGTAAATATTGGCTTCTGCGAATATTATGTTCGCAAACATTAGCATTACCAAGGCTAAACCGGCAATCGCAAGAATAATTTTGAAATCGGATAAATTAATTATTCTGAAACTCAATTTTTTTTGCTTTGCTTTACGGAGGTTGGATTCTTTTAAAAATAAAAGAGCGAAGAAAAAAGCAAGCGCTGAAAATCCCGCTGCGCCAATGCCGGCGTCGAAGTAACTAATGGAAGCCAAATAGCCTCCGATCAAAGGTCCGAAAACAAACCCCAATCCGAATGCCGCGCCAATCATTCCCATTCCGCGAGAGCGTTCGCCGGGAGTTGTTACGTCGGCAATGTAGGCTTGAGCCACGCTAATGTTGCTGCCGCCAATTCCGGCAATTACTCTCGAAAGAAAGAGAATGCCAAAGGAATTAGCCACACTGAAAATCAAGTAAGAAATTGAAGTTGTTGTAAGCGTGATTAACAGAATTGGGCGTCGTCCGAATTTGTCCGAAAGTCTGCCCATTAATGGATTAAACAAAAATTGCATGAAAGAATATATAGCCACAATAATGCCAATTTGGAAATCCGAAACCCCGAGACCCTTGGATGCAAAAGTGGGAAGGATGGGGATTAAAATTCCAAAGCCCATTAAGTCAATAAAGACGGTTAAAAATATTACCGAGAGAGAAGCTTTTTTTTGCAATTCATCCTTTGATTTATTTAGCTTGCAAATTTAAATAAATTTTTGATTAATGCTGAACAGTGTGAGTCTTAAGGAATAAGTTTTAAGCAATAAATTGTTGTGATTTTTATTAGTTCGCTAAACGCTTGATAGGGCGTCATTGAGCGTGGCGGAATTGTTAAACGAAGTTTTTAAGTTGTTAGTTTGTGTGCCATTAATTGGTTACTGCTTTACTTTCAAAATAAACTAATAAGGTTAAACTCTTGACAAATGTTGACGTTACATTATTCGGGTTTAAAA
>JALWSN010000332.1 GCA_027080245.1 Ignavibacteriales bacterium
GAAATAGCCGAATTAATGCTGGCGGAAATTAAAATGGAATACGAAATTCTTGCGATAATTTTTGCGCTTGCGGAAAATTCGCCCGGCGCTTTCCGACAAAACAGCAGTACAATTTTGGAAATTATTTCTACGTCTCTTGAAAAGGCTAATAATAATTTTAGGCAAATTACCGAAATTTCCCAAACGCTTAAAAATTTGTTCCGGCGCACTTACGAAGAAACCGTTGAAGAATTAAATAAAATCAAAGAAAAATTTCGGGACTGAATATGAAACGGATTTTTGTAGTTGAAGCATTATTTGTTTTAACGCTTTTTTTGCAGGCGCAACCGAAAGTTCTAACAGGACTCGAAGTTCTTAAAAAGGACAATTTCAAAGAATTAAAAGGAAAAAGAATCGGGTTAATTACCAATCCAACGGGCGTGGACAATAATCTGAAATCGACCGTTGACATTTTTTACGAATCGCCAAATGTAAATCTTACCGCATTGTTCGGACCCGAACACGGAGTTAGAGGCAGTCATTCCGCTGGCGAATACGTTCCATTCTACATCGATTCTTTAACCGGTCTGCCCGTTTACTCCCTTTACGGTAAGACGCGCAAGCCCACAAGCGAAATGTTGAAGAACGTTGACGTTCTGGTTTACGACATTCAGGACATCGGTTCGCGTTCTTACACTTACATTAGCACAATGGGACTCTGCATGGAAGCCGCGGCGGAAAATAATAAAGAATTTATTGTGCTGGACAGACCCAACCCGCTTGGCGGAAACAGGGTGGAAGGCAACCTTGTAAGAGACGGATTTTTCTCGTTCGTTAGCCGGTTTAAAATTCCTTACGTTTACGGTTTAACGGCGGGCGAGTTGGCTTTGTATTTGAACCAAAACGAGCTGACTAAAAAAGGTTTGCATTGCAGATTAAAAGTAATTAAAATGCAAGGCTGGAAGCGAAAAATGACTTTCAAGGATACAGGGCTTTACTGGGTGCCAACTTCGCCTCACATCCCGGAAATTAACACGCCCTTCTTTTACGCAATGACGGGCATAATCGGCGAACTTGGCGATATTTCAATTGGCGTTGGTTACACGCTTCCGTTCAAAACAATAGCCGCAGGATGGATTGACGCCGAAATTTTTGCAAAGGAAATGAACGGTTTAAAGTTACCCGGTTTGCTTTTCCGCCCGATTTCTTACAAACCTTATTACGCTTTTAGTAAAGGCAAACCGTTACACGGAGTTCAAATTTACATTACTAATCCTTACATTGTTAATTTAACAAGCGTTCAATTCAAAGCTCTGGAGGTTTTACACAAACTTTACCCGCAAAAAGATTTGTTTGAAATGGCGGACAGTTCCCGTATTAAAATGTTCGACAAAGTAGTGGGAACGGACGAAATCAGGAAAATATTTTGCAAGGATTACAATTTTTCCGAAATCGAAAAAATCTTTGAAAGCGAAGCCAAACAATTTAAGGAAAAATCGAGGAAGTTTTATTTGTACAGATAATTTAATTTTTTAATAGAATCAACTTGTAGTGAATTTTGGGAGGAATGCCTTGAAATATTTAGGAGCGTTGGATTGATGAGATTTTTTCTTGAGATTTCGCTGTTTTTTTACAGCTTCTCGCAGTTCGCGCTACAAATTCCAATTCAAAAAATTTACTAAAAACTTAATTTTGATTCGACCAATTCTTCCGAAAATCCACCTAATGTTAGGATCTATTAAAACTCATTTATTAAAAGTGATTTTAATAATTCATTTTATTTTCACATATTTAAAATTTAATATTTTCTAAGTTTAATTTTAAGACACGATGAATAAGATTGCAATTGTTTTTACCGGCGGAACATTTTCGATGAGAATTGACGACAAAACAGGCGGTGCGGTTCCGTTTTTTTTAGGGGAGCAACTTCTTGAAAAAATTCCCGCCGCGAAAAATTTAGCCGACATTGAAATCGTCAATTTTGGCAATTACCCCGGACCGCATATGACGCCCGAAAAAATGTTTGAACTGACCAAAATAATCAGGAAACTGGTTCAAAGAAACGACATTCACGGCGTAATTGTTACTCATGGGACGGACACGCTGGAGGAAACTGCCTACTTTTTGGATTTAAGCGTCGACACTCAAAAACCAATTGTAGTAATTGGCGCAATGAAAACAAGCTCGGAGCCGGATTGGGACGGACCGCGAAACATGATTGACGCTATTCACATCTGCAACGAACCCAATAGCCGCGGGATGGGGGCGCTTGTTTGTTTGAACGGCGAAATAAACGCGGCAAGCGAAGTAACCAAAACCCATACGGAAGATTTGGAAACTTTCCACAGCCTCGATTTTGGCGCGCTTGGATTTGTTGAAAAAGGCAGAGTGATTTTTAACCGCCTGCCCCGCAAACTCGAAAAAATTGTCACGGACAAAATAAATCCTAACGTGGATTTAATTAAAGTTTACGCGGGAATGAACGAAAAGTTTTTTAAGTTCTCTGCCGATAGCGACGCCGACGGTTTGGTAATAGAAGCAATGGGAGTGGGTAACGTTCCGCCAAAAGCTTTCGAGGGGATTAAATATGCGTTAAGCAAAAATATTCCAGTTGTGCTTACTTCCAGATGTCCCGCCGGAGAAACTCTCGATATTTACGGTTATCCCGGCGCAGGCAAATGGCTCAAAAAAGCGGGCGTTATTTTTAGCGAGTATTTAAATGGCCAAAAAGCAAGAATTAAATTAATCATTGCGCTGGGCAAAACAAACGACAAACAAAAATTGGAAAAACTTTTTAGCTAATTAAATCAAGAGGCTTCAATGAAATCAAATAAATTTGCTTTAGTATTATTACTTATTTTAACTGTTTCAACATTAGGACAAAATTTTTCCTTTGCCGTAATGTCCGATAGCCGCGGACGTGACGACGGTGTGAATTCAGTAGTTTTAAAAAAATTAGTCCATCATTTACTTTCGAATAATAAGGACGTTAAATTCATCATTTTCTTCGGAGATTTGATTGACGGCGTTTTCAAAGACCCTTTCGTTAACCTTGAGCAACTTAAGCATTGGAAACAAGTAATGAGCGAGGCTTACGAGAGCCCCGAATTAATCGGACCGAAAGTTTACGTTACGCCTGGAAATCACGAAATTCGCACGCCTTACGACGAAGCGTTCTTTAGAAAAGTATTCCCGAATATGCCGAAGAACGGACCAATGGACGAGAAAGGATTGACCTATTCTTTTGATTATCAGGGCGTTCATTTTTTAATTATCGATAACGACCGATGGTATTACGGGGATTTACACACGTTAAGAGACGACAAAACCGATTGGCATAAAATAAGGCATTTGGATTGGGTTGTACAAGACTTGGCTAAGGCAAAGTCAATGGGCAGTAAGTGGATTTTCGTCGGGGCGCACGAAATGCCTTTTCCCGTTGGAGGACATTTGCACGACGGGTTGGCTAATCTGGGGCGCAAATTCAAATTCCCGCTCAACGAAAAACAAAAACAAAGTTTACGCGCAAGGGATAGTTTGTGGAATTCTCTTGTTCGTTACGGCGCGTCGGCTTATTTCTCCGGTCACGAACATCTTTACGGCAGATTGTCCTACAAGGGCGTTTACCAGATTGTAGCGGGCAGCAGCGGCGCCCCGGTTTACGATTTCAATCCAACTTTTGAGCAAGGGGATTCAAAAAGAAAAAGGCAAGAATTCACTTACAAGCAAGCCCTTCCTTATTACAAAGCAATGGGTTACCAATACGGACCCGGTAAAAAATCGCAAATCTCAAACGACTTTGTTGGAAAAAGGGCAATGCATTACGTGTTGGTTAAAGTAAAAGAAGATTCGGTGATTGTTAAAACTTTTGGAATGTTAATTAAAAAAGGTTCAAGCTTTAAATCAGACGGTAAAATAAAGTTAATCGACGAATTTGTAATCAGGAAGAATAATTGATTCTCCTTAAAAATATTTTGTTTTTGTTCAAATTGAATATGACATTAAAATGAGTTAGATTAAAAGATTTGAAAATTTAATTAAAAAATTGTGAGTAATGGAAGAAAATTCAGTAAAGAAAAAAAATACTTATTACCGTAACCGCAATCGGGGTCAAAGGTTCTACAAAAATTTAAAGCAATATTCTTTTAAAAAGCTTTCAATAATTGTACCTCTTTTTAACGAGGAGGAATCCCTTAAACCTCTGTTCGAAGAGATTAGAAAGGGCGTTAGGAATTTACAAATTCGCTACGAAATAATTTTTGTAGACGACGGCAGTACAGACAATTCGTTAAAAATAATTAAAGAACTCGGCAAGAGGGATACTCGGGTTCGCTACATTAGTTTTAGAAAAAATTACGGCAAGTCCGCGGCGCTGAACGCAGGATTTAAAAAAGCAACTGGAGACGTTGTAATTACAATGGACGCCGATTTGCAGGACGACCCGCTTGAAATTCCTAATTTGCTCGACAAGCTGGAAGAAGGTTACGATTTGGTTTCCGGCTGGAAAAAAATTCGCTACGACCCTTTCGTTAAAAAATATTCGTCAAGATTTTTTAATTGGGTTACAAGAATATTCAGCGGAATTAAAATTCACGATTTTAATTGCGGGTTAAAAGCTTACCGTAAAGACGTCGTTAAATCCATTTACGTTCACGGGGAGCTGCACCGTTACATTCCTGTGCTTGCGGGCTGGAAAGGATTCCGGGTTGCGGAAATTGTTGTAAAGCATCACCCAAGGCGTTATGGAAAAACAAAATTCGGCATCTCCCGGTTTTTCAAGGGTTTTGTAGATTTAATTACGGTTATTTTCACAACGCGTTACATCCGCCGCCCGCTTCATTTGTTTGGATTTGTAGGCGCGCTTTCGTTTGTCGCCGGCTTTGCCATAGACGCCGTTCTAACTTTCTTCTGGATGTTTTACCACAAACCTCTTAGCAACCGCCCGCTGCTGCTATTAGGTTTGCTATTGATGATTGTAGGCGTTCAATTGTTTGCCATCGGCCTTTTAGGCGAAATGATGGTTCACAAACTGCCCGCCGAAGACGACATTAATATTAAAGAACAAAGCTGAAAAATGAATGAAGGGATTATCCGGAATTAAAACCGACTGTAGATTTTTTAAAGGCGAAATTCCTTGCAAACAACACAAAGAATTTGGCGTTCGCTGCGTTGAGGAAGACGGAAGCGCTTGCAAATATTATTCGCCTTTTAATAAGCGTATTTTAATAATAAAATTAGGGGCTATCGGTGACGTAATACGCACAACCCCTTTATTTACAAGGCTAAAGCAAGCCTACCCCGGTGCTAAATTTTACTGGCTTACTCGAACGCCCGAAGTTGTGCCGCAAGAG
>JALWSN010000333.1 GCA_027080245.1 Ignavibacteriales bacterium
GGGAACATAGTTAAAGTAATCTCCGCTAACGCCATTCAAAAAAGCGCCGTTAGTTTTTCGATGCCGCAAACGCAAAAGTTCGCGGTAACGGGAATTTTCGACGTCAACGAAAAAACTTATTCGATGCGCCTTGCCTTCACAAGTTTGAAAGCTGCGCAAAAAGCGCTTGGATTGGAAGGGGTAATTCAAGGTTACGAAATCAAGTTAAAGGACTTCGGCAAAGCGGAAATGTTTAAGCAAAAGCTACTGGCAAAACTTCCTGCAAAATATTTCAAAATTCAAACGTGGTACGATTTGCACCGAAATCTTTACAAAGTAATGAAAATTGAACGATGGGCGGCTTACTTGCTGCTTACATTGATTATTGCCGTCTCCACGTTCAATCTTTTAACTTCGCTGGCAATGTCCGTAATCGAGAAGGAAAGGGACATTGCAATTTTCAGGGCAATGGGCGCAACGAAGAAAAGGACGTCTAAAATATTTTTGTACCAAGGAACGATTATCGGCTTGATTGGAACTTTTGCAGGCGTGGCGCTTGGACTGCTGGTTTGCTACATTCAAATTCATTACAACATTTACCCGTTGGATTCCACAAAATACATCATCAATGCATTGCCGGTTAAAGTTCGGTTTGGCGATGTTTTGTTGATTAGCTTTTCGGCATTCGCTCTTACGTTCCTGGCTTCGTTGTACGCTTCCCGGAGCGCGATTAAAACAAACATCATTAAGGCAATTAAATGGGAATAAAGTTAGGCTATTTAATTTTAACGAAAAAAGAAACGTACGCATTAAAAAGATTGGATTTACAGGAGCTTATTGAAGCAAGTGGAAAGGTATTAAAGCTTAAAATTGCTGAAAATTTTTAAGGGAAATAAATTAATGAATAATCACATTATTGAAGCGGAAGATTTACACAAAAGTTACTTCAAAAAGGATTCGAAAGATATTGAGGTACTCAGAGGAATCTCGGTAAAAATAGAACGCGGAAAAATCACAATAATTTTAGGCGCTTCGGGCGCCGGCAAAAGCACGTTGCTTCATGTTTTAAGCGGACTGGACGCACCGGACAAAGGGAGAGTAATTTTCGAGGGGCAGGATATTTCGAAACTGGACGACGCTCGACTCTCCCGCTTGAGAAATGAATCGATTGGGTTTATTTTTCAATTTCATCATTTAATTCCCGAATTCACGGCGCTTGAAAACGTTGCAATACCGCAATTAATTGCCGGGCGGGGATTTAATCAATCTAAAAAGCGGAGCAAGGAACTGCTTGAAATAGTGGGAATGGGCGACAGGCTCAACCACAAGCCGGGCGAGCTTTCCGGCGGCGAACAGCAGAGGGTAGCCGTGGCGCGCGCGCTGGCTAATAATCCCGCCATTTTATTTGCGGACGAGCCTACGGGCAATCTGGATTCGGAAAACGGCAGGGTGATTTCGGATTTGTTTAAAAAGATTAATTCTGAATTGGGGATTACAATCTTAATGGTAACCCACAACGAAGATTTAATTGAGCTTGGGGATATTGTCTACAAAATGCGGGACGGAATTTTACACAAGGAGGAAGGAGGGTAGGGAATTATCCTCAATTAAATCTTCGTTTTTTTTGTCAAAATATTTTAATCAACTCACCAAAAGTAGCAAATGCGTAAGCGAGTTTGTAAAAGAAGAAACATATTTACTTTCCAGAGGGCGGGGAGTCAGTTTTAAATTACAATTATTAAGGAAGTATCAGCTGAAAGGATAAATTGATTAAGAAACTGAGTGACTAAGAGAAATTGAAATACAGGCCGAAATGTTTTTGCATTTTGAATTTTTACTTTTAATTGGTTAAGCGCAGATTAACTCAGATGAAATCAATAATTAAAGCTAATTATTATTCATTTGGCTTTTGTCTAAAGTAATTTGGTGAAAAGATTTGTAATTAATCAGTGAAAATCTTGATATCAGCCCACTTTCAATTAATAGAATTTTAATCAGAATTCATTTCCACACCATCCCCATTAACATTGGTTAAAGTATTAGGCCTTTCCTCTCCGGGAGGGGAAAGGTTTGGGTTGGGGAAGTTGGTTTCACATAAAATATTTGAGAAGGCGCTTCAGCCCAAAATGCATTGCGATTCAATTTGTTTTGGAATAGATGTGTTGTTTCTCAAAGAACTCTACCCCCAAACCCCCTTCTCTTGCGAAGAGAAGGGGGCTTTTAAATTTCCTCTCACTCTTGAAGTTCTCCCTCCTCTTCTCAAGAGGAGGGCCGGGGTGGAGTTGGTGGAAAGTCTTAAGAAATAAGTCTTAAGTGGTAAGTAATTGGCGTTCAGTAGCTAATTTTGCTTCAGGTAAAACCTTCGCGGTCTTTGCAAAATATCTGTGGACTTTGCGTGGCACCATTTCCCTTTTCTTCGCCGAGAGAGCTAAGAAATGTTGTAAAGGGCGGAGGGTTAGTTTTAAATTACAATTATTAAGGAAGTATCAGCTGAAAGGATGAATTGACTAAGAGACTGAGTGACTTAGAGACGAAGAGAGAATCAAATTGAAAATTAAATTTCAATATCTAACTAATTATGTTAAAATTTTTCCATTTTCTTTACAAAGGCAGATTGGTTTGTAAAGGAAATCAAGTTTCTTTTACAAATGAAACTTTGTTTGTTAAAAAATTCGTCCTTTTTTAACATTTTAATAATTGACCTTAAGCGCTTGAGAATAGTTGCGCCGTTAGTTTTTTGCAGTATGCTATCCTCTTTCAATTTTAGAAGATTACTGTAAAAACTGTTTCTTTTCAATTAACAAACAATTTTAACAATTTAGGATTAAATTAGATTGTTTTGATTTGTTTTGAATTAGTCTTTAAACCTCAAAACCCCGACTGCCGCCGGGGTTTGATTAAGATTATTAAAAACCGAACGATATTTTCAGTTTATTTTAATGAACGTGTCCGTGAGCTAATTCTTCGGGGGATGCGTCGCGGACGTTCACAACTTCCACGTCGAAAGTTAAATCCTGCCCCGCGAGCGGGTGGTTGCCGTCTACCAGCACCTGCGAATCGTTAGCTTCAATTACGCGGATAATAATAGGACCCGACTCGGTGTTCATCTGAAATTCCATTCCGGGCTGAATATCATTAATTTCTCCGAACGCTTCGCGCGGAATTGACTGAACCAATTCCTCGGCTCTGTTTCCGTAAGCCTCTTCGGGCGGTATTGTAACGTGAATTTTGTCGCCTGCGGTTTTTCCTTCGAGGGCTTTTTCCAGTCCGATAATCAAATTGTTTCTACCCTGAATGTAAGATAAGGGCTCGCGTCCGTTTGATGTGTCCAGAACTTCTCCCTTGCTGTTTGTTAATGTGTAGTGGATTGAAGCCACTTTGTCTTTGGATATTTGCATTACTGCTCCTAACGTTTAATTTGTTTTGTACATATTAAATTTTCACAAGATTAATTATCTGGAATCGGGGAAATTGAAAGGAATCTTGGAAAACAATTTGAAAGTTAAACAACTTTTCACCAAAAACAAAATGAAAGGATTAATTTTCCGTTTCCTAAATCCCCTAACAGACAAATTTAATAAAAATCAATGGTAATTAAACACCTGCTTTTCCCCTATACCTTTATTCCCTTACACTCCAAATCATTCAAGTGCTAAGGATCAACTTACCCAGAACGACTACTGACAGGAAATTTTTAGTGCCCGACATTTTAATTTGTTTGCGCTAACTTGTAAAGCAAATTTACTTCGGTCAAAAGAATTTAAAACAACGGTCAAGGAAAGGAAAAAGCAACGAATAGAGCAAAAAATATGTTATTACTCAAAAAGCTTCCGAATAATTGTACTAAAGAGGATATTCAGTATCATCTTTATGTTATTGAAAAAATCCTGGAGTTATTGAAAGGGTGGAGAAAGAAGGAAGTTCTTCGCGAGAAGAGGTAGAAAAGCGGTTTTGCAGATGGACAACAAAATAGTTTAGTATATTGAAGCAATCTTGTTTATCAAACAAATACAAAACAAATTCTTATTGTGGTAGCGATTCATGGAAAGCGATTGTTTGAGACAATAACGGAAAGATTAGAAGAATAAGCACATAAAAACCAACACACCTATACCATTCCAATGCAACTTCAATAATAAGTTGCTACATATTTTAGTTTCAGAAACATGGCACATTAAAACCCAAAGCCCCCTTCCCGGGGGCTTTGTTTATTTACTCATCCCATCCAAGCATTAGCATCCTTCTCTCGCAGCCTTCTTCTTATGTTTCTTAAACGATACCCCCACAGGTATTTTCAACTTCGGAACCAGTTGATGAACAACCGGTTCCGTTTTGCCTCCTGTTTGAGGAGTCCCCCCAAAATATTTACTAATCTGTTTAATCTTTTCGTATTTAGATTTTTCTTCGGGTTTAATTTTTTCGGGAATTTTCGGGTAAAGCACTTCGTTGCGCCAAGCTTTAATTCCGCCGTCAAGCACGCTTACGTATTTGAAATTTTTAGCCGTAAGCACAAGCCAGCCTTTTGCGGCTTTAAAATCGTCGTCCGCGTAGAGAATAATTTTATCCGTGCGTGAAAAATCCGTAGCGTCCAGCAAACTTGGCAGCAATACGCATTCGGAAGTTGGAATATTGTACTTATTAAATTCCTCTCTGTTTCTTAAATCTACAAGCGTAAAATCGTAATTGCCCTTAATAATCCAATCGGCTAATTGAAGGGGTTTAACTCTATCTACTTTATTGTAAATAATATCCTTCAAATTAACGTTAACAATGTTAGTTTCGTAGGGATCGCTGCCAAAGATTGCCAAAATTCCCAGCAAAATTCCCAGCAGCCCTACCCTTTTTCTCACGGGTAAGTTAGCTAACCATTTTAACATTATTCCACCTCCTCATATTTGCCGGCTAATTTTTTCTCGACCCATTCAACAAGCGTAAAGCCGCCAATTGCAATAAGAATTACAACAAGAATAACGAATCCGTAATTAAGATGGAAATATTGCGGGATGCTTATTTTGCCGAGATAGCCGGAGTTTAAGAATGATTGCATTGAAGGGTAAAGCTCTCCAAAGACGAAAATACCCAAAAATCCGCCTAAAGCGTAAAATATGGCGTCAATTCTTCCTGTGGAAATAGCTACTCCCGAAGTTCCCGGGCAGTACCCCCCAATCACAAACCCCATGCCTAAAATTAAGCCTCCGAGCGCGTCGGCGTAAATATAAGTCTCGCCGTAGTAAACAAGATTCAAATCAAGAAAACCTATCCAGGCTAAATAATAAAGTCCGACCGCCGCGGTAACAATAGCGGTAAACATTACTTTAAAGACTCTCATGTCGTAGAAATAAAATTGAGCGGCTAAAAGCCGACCGCTTCCGAACCCGCCTCTTTCGAGGAAGAATCCGAAGAAAATACCAATAACGAAAGCTACGATTAAGCCGACTTCGCTATTGAAATAACCGAATTTGTAAAATGGCGCTATCATATCCATTGCCTCCTTACGAAATATGCCATACCATAAGCTCCGATAAATACGGCAAGCAGGAACGTCCAGCCTCCCACGCTAAGTCCCGCGCCGCCTGTAAGTCCCTGTCCGCTTGTGCAGCCGCGCGCCATTTTAGCGCCGAAGCCCATAAGCGCGCCGCCAATAAAAGCGAAAAGAAACCTTTTTTTAGTGGAGATATGGGGTCCTTTTTCGACGAAAATCTTAGTTCTTCCGGCGACCGTTCCGGAAATAAAACCGCCAAGCACAACGCCCAGCACTTCGAACACAAGCCAATCTTTGAAGGGGCTTTCGCCGTTTTCAGGAATGTAATTTCTGTAGAATTGATTATTGTCGGCCGCGTGCGGGTTTACCTCGTTGACCGTTGCGGCAACCACAGTGGAAAGCGCGCCGGAAGCGCCCAAGCCGCGTCCCATAATCACAAAGGTAAGCAACAGCACTACGCCCAACCCCATGCCAACCAGATACGGATTCCAGTAATGGCGGGGGGTGCGTTTTTCCGCCCTTACGTTATCCTCGTAAGCATGGGAAAATACGTTTTTAAATAAAGTCATCTTTTTCCTCCTCTATTTGAAAGTAATCAATCTGCTCCAATGGCTGAATTCGCCCGCGTAAACAATAACAAACCTCAGAATTATTCCGCCTATTATAACTAATATGGGAGCAACAGGCGTATGGTGAATTTTGTGGCTAACGGCGAGCAATTGAAGTATTAAAGGAATGACTATCCCCAGCCCTATCACCAGTACCCAGAAACTTGCGGCAAAAGGACCGCTAAGTAGGAGCATCGCCGCTTCTTTATGCGCTCTCGAGTTTGTCAACATGCCAATAAACATCATTGCAATAACAAACAATTCGATTATTAAAAATCCATTGTCGGACTTTGCCAACAGTTCGCGTTCGTGAACGTTTTTAGCGATTAAGTGAACAAAAGCAGCCGCGCCAGATAACCCAGACACCAAGAAAAGCAGCCAGAGAATGGACGTATTCCAGAGGGGCCTGGCTCCCAATGAACTTAACAAAATGCCCGTGTACATTCCAAGAACTCCGCCGACCAGCATATTAATTACTCCAATATTTCTAATTAAAATGTGATGGCTGTTCATTTTTTCCGAAATATTTTTTAAAAACGGATATTTTTCCCCGAATTTTTCGGAAATTCTAAGCAACATATTTGCCAGAAGCACCGGGTAAACAAGGAGTAAAATCCAGGCTCCCCAAGACATCGGGGAAGTAATTTGAAAAGTTGTGTAAAGCCGCCAGACGAATTGTTTATGTTCTAAATCGAAGAACAGAAACAGCATCCCCAGACTAATCAAAAGAAAACTCATTCGAGGCAAGTAATAACAGGAGCAATTTGTTTCCTTGTATCTGCCGCTAAAAAGAAAATACCCGGAAATTATCATCATTCCCGCAACCAATCCGCCTAAGAACAAATAAAGTGGAATTTGCCAACTCCATGTGTGAAGGAAAGGATCTATTAGGGGATTGTGCCTTGTTGTAGAAAATTCAATCATTTTTTGCCTCCTAAATTAGGTAATATAAGTTTGGTTTTGTGCCTGCTTCAGGTAAAAGAGCATGGTATTTTCTTGTTTGTAATAATTTAACGACGTCGCTTTCAGGATCGTCCAAATCCCCAAAATGCATGCAATGTGTGGGGCAAACGGAAACGCAAGCCGGATCGAGTTCTTCTTTAACCCTGTGAACGCAAAACGTGCATTTGTCCACGTAACCTTCCGGGTGAACAAAACGTGCGCCGTACGGGCAAGCCGCAATACAGGCTTTGCAGCCGATGCATTTTTCGTGGTCCACAAGCACAATGCCGCCCGGCTCGTAATAATGGCTTGCGCCGGTCGGGCAAGCATCCACGCAGGGCGCTTCGCTGCAATGATTACACCTTTCGGACAAAATTTCGACGTGCGTGTTAGGAAATTTGCCTTCGGCTATCTGAACAATCCAATCCCTTGCATAACCATAAGGTACGTCGTTCTCAGCTTCACAAGCCGCAACGCAATCGGCGCATCCCACGCATTTTCGAGTATCTATTGCCATAGCGTACCGTGCCATTTATGCCTCCGTCTCGATAGTTACAAAATTAATGTTCATTCCTGTGCCTCCCATCAAGGGGTCTATTTTGTATTTTGTAATTAAATTCGTGTCGCTTGCGCCTTTCAAATAAGCTTCTTTCAACATCCGGGAATTATGCCCGAACCCGTGCACCATGTAAACGCAATCCATTCTAATTCTTTCCGTGGCTTTTACTTTTATTTTGTTGCTCAGAACCCCGTCCTGATTTTTTAGGCGCACGTAATCGCCGGTTTTCACTCCAAAACGCTGAGCCATAACGGGATTTATCCACAGTTCGTTTTCATCCATGATGTTCATTAGATTTCTGTTTGTTTGTGTACGGCTGAAAGAATGCATAGGCGCGCGTCCGAAAAGCAATCGGAAATAACCTGCGGGCGGCTCTTCCGGCGGAGTGAATTTGGGAATCGGGTCGAAACCTTTCTCCGAAAGCTCCGTCGAATAAAGCTCTATTTTGCCCGTGGGCGTGTTGAATTCCGGCACGGCTCCTTCCTCGATGTAAAGAGGAATTTTAGGACCTTTAACCACGCCAACTTCCTTCAACAATTTAAGGCTTAAGCCGGCGGCTTTAAGCCGCGTATCCAGATATTCTTCTATGTTTTTCCACGGAAAATATTTCTGTAATCCAAGCTTTTCGCCCAATTTTTTTGCAATCCACCAGCCTGGTTTTTGCTCGTGCGGCGGATCGACAACCGGCTGCCTGAGCGAAACAAACGGTTGCTTGAAGTATGGGTGAAACAGTTCGTCGTAGCGCTCAAGGTAAATAGCCTCTGGCAGAACCACGTCCGCCCAGCCGGCAATTTCGCTTGGAATTACATCTATCACAACAAGCAAATCCAGCTTTTGAATTGCTTTGATTGTCTCTTTAACATTGGGCAAAGAATAAATTAAGTTAGTGCCGTAAACGAACCAGCCCTTAATGGGGTAAGGTTTGCCGGTAATAGTGGCTTCCCGCAATCCCGTAGTGTAGCCTTCCGCGCCGCCAAATGGCCATTTGGATTTGTTCGGATTGTCGGCTTTTGGCTTATTGAATTTTGGATAAGGGGGATAAGGATAAGCAGGAATGTCGAAAATATCCTGATTGGTAAGTCCGCCTTTGCGGAACCAGCTGCCCAGCAAAGCGCTAAGAATAGCCAGCGCGCGGGCGCGTTGAGTATCGTCTCCGTACCAAACGGAATGTCTGCCGGGATGAACCAGAGTGTTTGGGCGGTAACGCGCCATTTCTCGCGCGGTTTTCCTAATTAAATCCGGCTCGATTCCTGTTACTGAATACGCCCATTCAGGCGTGTAGCGGCTTACTTCGGCTTTTAATTGCTCGAAACCGAAAGCGTATTTTTTAATGTATTCTTTGTCGTAAAGATTTTCCGAAATTAAAATATTAATCCACGTTAACAACAAAGCCAAATCGGTTCCGGGTTTAATTGGCAAATAATATTTGGCTTTTGTGGCAGCTGTGGACTTACGCGGATCAACCACAATAATAGAGGCTCCCTTT
The DNA here is from genome assembly GCA_027080245.1 of Ignavibacteriales bacterium. Lineage (GTDB taxonomy): Bacteria > Bacteroidota > Ignavibacteria > Ignavibacteriales > Melioribacteraceae > WFQV01. The sequence continues at coordinate 9,057 of JALWSN010000333.1, forward strand.
TCTACCGCTTTAGAAAATTCCTGCACTTGAGTGTTGTGCATGTTCTCCCCAATGTGAGAACCTACAAGCACAATACATTTGGCGTTTTCGATGTCCGTTCTTTCGGGTCCGCCAACAACATCTCCAAAGGTAAGCTCAAAAGCTGTTTCACGCGGTCCCAAGCATTGGTCGAAGGAAGGCGCGGCGATGTTCCTCGTGCCGTATGCTTTCATTAAATGTTTAATGAAGCCGCCTCCGATTCCATGGCTGAAAAGCGCCATGGATTCAGGACCATACTCGGATTTAATCTTTTTCATTTTCTTGGCGATGAAATCAAACGCTTCGTCCCAGGTAACTCTCACCCATTTTTCCTCGCCTCTTGCCTTTTTACGAAGTAGCGGATACTTAAGCCTGTCGGGGTCGTAATGAGCTCCAACGCCGCCGGTGCCTCGCGGGCAAAGACGTCCTTGGCTTAACGGGTCTTCGGGGTTGCCTTCGACTTTCCAGAGTTTCCCGTCTCTAACGTAACCAATCGCTCCGCATTTCCAGAAACACATCGAGCAATAAGTAGGAACTTTTCTAATTCCTTTCTCCGAGTTTCCGGTTTTTTCGTTAATCGCTTTTGCGCCTTTTGTAACCGTACTTAAAGAAGTAACGGCGGCGGTGGCGGCAATAGTAGCGCCGGAAATTTTTAAAAACCTTCTTCTTGAAATCGAGTTCATATTCTACCTATTATAATGTTTTAATTAACTCTTTTATTTTCCCGCATTCGGAATAATTCTGGTAAACAGGGCATTCGCGGCAATCTTTATCCTCGCAAAAAGTATCCGGATGTTCGTACGTCCAACATGGTTTTTCCGTACCGTTATATGCGCCGCAAACAGCTCTGTCCGCTTCCGAACATTTTACAATTTCCCAGCAAGGAATCAGAGAAAAAATAATTCTTACTCCGTTAATTCCAACTTTCTTTTCTCTAATTGCATTTCTGATGCAGTTGATTCTATCGATGTCTTTTTTTGAATAAATGCGTTGGTTGGTTTCGGATTTATGAGGCAATACCAAGCCTTCCCTTTCATACATTCTTAAAGTATGAACGGAGATACCTAAAAGTTTTGCAGCTTCGCTGATGTGGAATATCGGTTCTGTATCCGAAAGTATGATTTCCTTTGCCATAATAATTCTCTCATTGTTGATATTTTTAGCTATCAACTATTTTGCCAAAATAAATACAACCTTTTTTCGATTTTTGACGGTGTGACGATTTAATTTTCTCAGTAGTAAGAAATTGTCGATGCCGAATAGTCCTAATTTCGAGAAATAGAAGAGCAGCTAACCTATTTTATTTTCGTAAATTATAGCTTAAAATAAACTATTTCAACCCTTTTTAAGATTGCAATTTTATGAAAAGAAGGTATGCGTTGGTTTTAAGTAATTGGCGATAGCCAAACAATTTTTCTCGCCCGGGCGAAGAGATAACCTAAAAGTTTTTAAATTAGTAAAGAACACAGAAGGCTATTCGTTTCCCTTTGGCGGAAAAGCAATATTTCATTACATAATTAAAATCCTCTCGGACTTATTCTTTGCTTTCGGAAAGAAAAATTTAATCACAAAGTCCCGGACTCTTCAGCATCCTTCATCCTGAGAATCGTTATTATTAATTGGAGGTTGGTAATAGTGTTTAATTATTTTCTTCTTTTTTTTCGTCAACTCATTACTTTCGGATTTTTTTGTCAAATTCCTATTGATTATCATTCTTTTAATCGAAGATTGCAAAACATAATTATTTCTTTTTGCTTTTACTCCGCCCGTTGGGTACCCAATTGCAAGTATAATGCCCAGCAGTAAAGTTATTGCGGCAGCAATTATTTGGGGTTCCGAAATTAGTTTATCTTTATTTTCCATCTAAATCTCCGGTAAAATTTTCAAGGTTATCGTTTAATAATTCTTTTGGGTCTTCCTCTGTATTTTCCGTAAGGATCCCAATCTCTTTCTGTTTTTTCAACAAGCCAGAAAATTCCAATTGCCATAATAACTACGATTAGCATAAAAACACCTTCGTTCATATTGAATAATCGGGGAAGCGTAATCCTCCCCAGCGCTCCACCGAAGTAAGCTTTTTTCAACCAACCGTAAAAAATATCGCCAAAGGACATAGTGCCCAGAAAAGCGCCAAATACAAAAGCCATTCCGTCCAGTTTGCCGGTCGAGGCAGAAACCATGCTTGTGCCGGGACAGTATCCCCCCATACCAAATCCGAAACCAAGCACGGCTCCGCCCAGCGCCTGACCCCACAAATAAGTTCTGGGAATGAATATTTTATTGATATCCAGCAAACCGACCCAATTCAGGAAAAGGATGCCCATAGCTCCCGTAACCATCGCCGCAAAAAAGACTTTTAACATTCTAAAATCTTCAAAATAAAATTCCGCCGCAATAACCCTTGCATCTCCAAATCCCGAGCTTTCCAAAATATATCCAAAGGCGACGCCAATTAAAATGGCAAGGAAGTATTGAAATTCAATACTAACGGAAATTTCTTTAAATATTGGAGCAATCATAGCCATAACCTCCTAAATAAAAATGCGCTTAAATAACCGACGGCAAAAACAACAAGGACGAACAACCAACCGCCTACGGAAAGGGTAATTCCACCCGTTAAGCCTTGGCCGCTTGTGCACCCGCGCGCAATACGCGCCCCAAGCCCCATAAAAAAGCCGCCAATCATTGAGTAAATTATTCTTTTTGTATTGGAAATATTAGGTCCTTTGTGAATTTCTATTTTGTTTCTGTGAGCTTTTTTGCCAGACCAAAACCCACCGATAAAGAGGCCAATAACTTCAAAAATCATAAAATTACCCAGCGGCGTATGTCCGTCGTGAAAATAATGAGACCAATATGGGTTAGAATGCGTGTAAGCCGGGGAAACAAGGTTCCAGAGGAAAGTTCCCGTTCGAGAGAGAAAGCTGGAGGCGCCAAGTCCTCTTCCATAAACAAAATAAGTAAAAATAAAAAGAAGGCCCAGCAAAAAACCGCCCACGTAAGGATTCCAGAAATTTTTAGCCTTTGGTTTTTCTATTTTTGGCGGCTGCAAATCTTTTAATTCCTCTAATTTTTGTTCAACAGAACGCGCTAATCTGTCGGGCAACAAATCCTTTAAATCGGCGCCGCCGTCGCTCTTGTTTCGCCAAATAAATTGCCTTACGATTCTTTCCTTGTAAAAATTGAAATGATGTTTGTACAGGAACAATTCGCTTGTGCTACCTGTGAGCATCGAAAAGAAAGCAGGTTTCTCTTCGGGTAGAACGGCTCCCATGTAGACGTGAATCATTAATCCCGAAACCACTAACCCTACGGCGGTAAAATGAATGGGGATAGCCCATCTCACAATCCAAGCAGGTCCCAAATGGAAAGCCATGATAACTCCCGTGAGCATAATTATCGGAGTCATTATCGCAGCTAACAATCCGTAAAGTTTTTGCCCGCCGTTAAAAGACCCCTGAGGTGGAAGGGGTTCGTTGGACTTACCCAGGATGTGTAAAATTCTTATTCTCAACCATTTGATGTCGTTTTCGTCAATACACATAGCGGGGTTTCCCAACAAAATACACTGGTAGGCTTTCAGTTTTTCTTTCCATGATTTTGATTTCGGATTGTAGCGCTGCGAAGCTTCCCTACGTCTTAAATATTTCCGGTAACCGAAAATTGTGTATGCTCCGAAAACAACAATCCAGATAGTTCCCAACCAGATATGGAACTGAAGCATATCCGCTGGCGAGCTAAAAATTCCACGCATAATATTGATGTAGAATTGAGGGGCTATTTTGTAAAATCCCGAAACAATTAATGCGGCGCCGGTAGCAAGCATAAATATCCATGTAAAAGCGTTAAACCAATGCAATAAAACTATTGCCACGTCGTGTTTTTTCATTTTGCGCTGCCGCATTTTGTCCTTTTCTTCGGCGGTTAATTCAGGAGGATATTCGAATTGCTCCAAAGCCTTTTCAAGTTGATATCTGGTTATTTTAGTCATCTATTGGTTCCTCCCCTTTTCTTAATTGATTAAAGAAAGCAACCGCTTGTCCCGCAAAAGTTGCGCCTATTGCCGTAAATACAACGGGTTTAAGAATATTTTTCCACACCTTAGCCGGCTCGGCAAGGCGGGATTTCCGAGGACCGAACTTTTCCCGCACTATCTTTAATTGTTCTTCGGTACCCAGATAATAAACGTTAGGCCCAATCGAGGCGTTGTCGTTTTCATTTCGCCAAGCACCCTGCTCGTAAACCAATTTGTAAACATGGCTGTTAGGGTCTTCCAAATCTCCAAAGTATTTCGCGTTGGTAGTACAAGTTGCTACACATGCAGGTTGCAGATTTTCTTTTAACCGCGCTTCACAAAAATCGCATTTGTCTACTTTGTTAGTGTCGGGATTGATGTAGCGCGCGTCGTAAGGGCAAGCCTCAACGCAAATTCCACAACCAATACACAAATCCGTATCCACCTTAACTATTCCGTTCACAAGTTGAAAAGTTGCGCCGGTAGGGCACGGCTCGATGCAAGCCGGATCGTCGCAATGATTACACTGTGCGACCCAGGGGGTAGAAGTAACGTTCGGAAATTCTCCAACGGTGTTGTATTGTTCTACCCATGTTCTGCCGTGTCCTATCGGCACATCCCATTCGGTTCTGCATGCTACGGTGCAAGCGTCGCATCCAACGCATTTTCTCAAATCAATTACCATAGCGTAACGAGACATAATTCCTCCGTAAGTTTAATTTTTTCTTCGTCGCTAAATCTTTTAACCGAACAATTGTTCACTTCATTTTTTTCCCTAACATCCTTCATCCGAAGCTTCGGATTCTTGATGAATTCGAGGCACAATAATATGCTTCTTAGGACGCGCATCGGAGCGTGTTTTCTTGAATTCGGATATCACACTTACTCCGCCGCTAACCATCACAGGTTCGCCGTTTTTAATAATTCTCACGAAATTAACCCGCATACCCGTGCTGCCGGAAAGAGGGTCTATTTCAACTCTGCTCATTAAATAAGTATCCGAGGCTCCCTTACGATATGCCAATTCGAGATAAGGGGATTTTTGATCGAAGCCGTGAACCATAAAAACCGACTCGGGATGAATGCCCGGTGTAATGAACAATCTGATTTCGTCGCTTAAAATTCCATCCTGATTTTCCAATCTAACATATTCGCCGTCAGATAATCCGAGTTTTTCGGCAATTTGTTTATTAATCCACAATTGATTTTCGGGCATATAGCCGTGCAAAATTTCGTTATTTTGAGTTCTTGCAAAAGAATGAACCGGCGCTCTACCGTACAATAATCTAAAATATCCTTTCGGAACTTCTTCCACGGGAGCGTAAACGGGTAAAGGATCAAATCCGTAATCTTTTAGTAATTGGGAATAAAGTTCAATTTTACCGCTGGGCGTTTTGAATTCAATTGGATTGGAAAAATCAAAGAAAGGTTTTCCTTCGTCGTATTCCACAATACCTTTGGTTTGAATTTTTTTAAGAGTAACGCCAAGCCCCGAAAGCCTGAAATTAAGATAATCTTCGATTGAGTCCCATTCGAAATAATCTTCAAGTCCCAATCTTTTAGCCGTTTCTCTGGCAATCCACCAGCCCGGTTTAGATTCGTACAGAGGATCGATTATCGGTTGCCGAATTGCGGCAAAGGGTTTTTTGGCATTTCTAACGGTGTAAAGGTCGTCGTATCTTTCCAGATAAGTTGCTTCCGGTAGCACAAGATCGGCGTAGAGGAATTGTTCCATTGGAAGCACATCCACAACCACAAACAAATCAAGTTTATTTATCGCTTCTTTGGTTTTCCATGGATTTGGAATGCTTTGCAATACATTCTGACTGTAAACTATCCAGGCTTTAATGGGGTAAGGTTTTTCGGAGAAAGTAGCGTCCACCAAACCGTTGGTAATGCCTAATCCCCGGGAACCGAATGGGTAAATATCGCCCGCCCCATCAGCGCGCGCGGCAGGTTTTGGGTATTCCGGCGACGGAAAATGAGGAGCGGGAATATTGCTGGAAAGATAGATGCCTCCGGGATGTCCGTAACTTCCCAGCAGAGCCGTTAATATTGCCATTGCGCGCGCTCTTTGAGTGTCGTTGCCATACCATGCGGTATGTCTTCCGGGGTGCAACCCAACTTCGGGAGCTAATTTGCCCATTAAACGCGCTGTTTCGGTTATTAAATTAGCGGGCAAACCGGTAATTTTAGAAGCCCAAAGGGGAGTTGTTTTTTTTACGTGTCGTTTTAATTCGTTAAATCCGATTGCGTACTTGCGTATGTAATTTTTGTCATACAAATTTTCGTAAATCAAAACGTGCATCCAGGCAAGGAGAAGAGCAATGTCCGTACCGGGTTTTATCGGCAGCCAATAATTTGCTTTAGCGGCGGCAACGGAAAATCTGGGATCGACGACTATTAATTTAGCTCCGCGCTCCAAAGCTTGCGCGAAAGCAAGATTTTGCCCCGTAAAAACATTTTCACCAACATGGGTTCCAATAAACACCATCAACTTCGTGTTTTCGAAATCCAGCGGTTCCGGCGAGCCTACGCTGTTTCCAAAAGTTAACCTGTAGCCCACATCCCTCGAGCCGCGGCATTGTGCGAAAGCAGGCTCAACAATGTTAGGCGTGCCGTAAGCTTTCATTAAATGCTCAAAAAAGCGCGCCTGAATTCCGTGTGGGAAAAATCCCACCGCTTCGGGTCCGTATTTTTCTTTAATTTCTTTTAATTTGTCCGTCAGAAAGTCAAGAGCTTCCCCCCAGCTAACCCGTTTGAATTTACCTTCACCTCTTTTCCCTACACGCATCAATGGGTATTTTAACCTGTCCGGATCGTAAGCAAGTTTATGCCCCGAATTGCCTCTTGCGCACAATCTTCCGTGGGTTAGGGGGTGAGCGGGATTTCCCTCGATTTTTAATAATTTACCATGTTTATCTACATTGCCAAGAATTCCGCATCGCCAAAAACACATCTCGCAAATGGAGGGTATTTCTTGAACGCGCATTCTCCCTTTCCAGCCTTTCGGGTAATTTCTTTTTTGTAATCCTTTTAGTTTTGTAGAAGAAAGCAGCGTTAAAGCTCCTGTCGCAATTGTAGTTCTTTTTAAAAATTCTCTTCTGCTAATACTCATGATTTAACCCTGGCAATTTTCAAATCCGATTTTTTAATGTCGTTTGTTAAATAATCAACCGTTACATTTATTAAATAAGGGTAAAACGGCAGCGAGGCGTTTTCCGATATCCTTTCTTTTAAAGAGTAAGTCCAGCTTAAAATGTGTTTTTTAATAAAATCTCTTTGCAATTCCTTGCTTTTTGCTTCGTCAATCAGTCGGAAAACAAATTCCAATTCAACGGCAAGATGATCCGGAAGCTCGTAAGCCTCTTTGTTCATTTCGAAATTATTTTCCGCGTAAATATCTTCTATTATTTCCGCGTCGGTGGAGAACAATTCCTTGCTACTGTAAAACGATTTGTAGAGAGGCGCTTTAAGCGTAGGAAAACTTGTAATGAACAAGCCCGTATATTCAACTTGAAGCGTTTCCAGCAATTTATATTCTCCAGCGAACCCGTTTAGCCATTCCATTACTTGTTGGAGAGAAACCTCGGGTTGAAGTTTATTCAGAAACTCGATTACAGCTCCGTTCAATAAGAGTTCGGCGGTGTGTTCGTCGGGATAATAAAATAGTTTTGAAAAAATTTTGTAAGCCAGTAGTCTTTCATCTTCATCGTCGTGCATTTTTGTCTTTCCTTAAGTTAAAATAGGCAATTCCTTAATTCTTCTTATCAATTCCTTAACGCTATCGTAGTTCGAGAGTTCGGTGTAAATAGGGCAGGTTCTGCAATCGGCATTTTTACATGTGTCCGATTTTTCTTCGTAAGCCCAGCACGGTTTCGTGTAATCGTAATATGCCGGACAAGCTTGCCTTTCTTCGTCCGAACATTTCTTGTATTCCCAACAGGGAATGAGAGAATAAAGAAATTTTATTCCATTAATGCTTACTTTGTATTGTTTTATAGTTTTTCTTATATCCTGAATTCTTTGGATATCCCTTTGGGAATAAAGTCGCTGACCGGATTTCTTTTTGTACGGGATAATCAATCCCTCGCTTTCGTAAACGCGAAGAGTGGGAATTGAAATGTCTAATAATTTTGCCGCAACGCTAATTGTTAAAATAGGTTCGTCCGGCAACATTTTGTTTTTATTTTTGTTCATACTTCATTTTACTAAAAAACTTTAATTATAATTATCAACTTTCTTGCCAAAAATAATTGCGCCTTTTCATATAAAAATAAATACTGGGCTTTCTAAATTTTTATTTTTGAGAATAAGGCGGTAATAATTTCCCGTTTGGAAGAAATAAACGAGGGAACATCCTTTAATATTTTACCCCCCTAAAATATTTTTGGGCGTGAAATCCCATCTTCAATCAACTATTATCCCGTTCACTTCAAAATAGGTTTAATCAATTAAGCTTGTTGAAAAACTTAACAACTCTTAAAATTAAAAGGAAAAAGTTCTACGTCATACTTTGGGAAAAAACTTTATTGATATTCAATAAATGGCTTGTTTTGTGTAGAAATGAATAAAGAGATGAAGAATCTATCGACATTTTTTAATTCGAGATTGTGTTCTTGTATTAAAATGAACAGGCTTTGCTTTGTACGTTTGCGCATTAAATGTAATTAACGGATAGAATAAAGTTAGTAGCGTAATATTTCTAGCAACATTCAATTAATTGCCGTAAATTTGATTGTGGGGAACTTGATTGTTCGCAAAATTTATTCTTTCTGATTTTGCGGGCAAATATTACGTTGCCGCAGTACACCTAGGGAAAGTACGCGTTTGCTGAAATGCCAAATGAAAAATGCGCGAAGGCTTTGAAAACTAAATTGCGTAGAAGTAATAATGATGAATTACATTCCCGGCTAAAAAATAATGTAAGTAAATTAAGCTATTGTTTATTACTTTTACCGAAAATAAAATCAAAAACAACGAGAGAATTAAATGGATTTGGAAGAAATTAAAAAACTAATCGACCAGGCAGTAAATGATTTTAATAATAAGCCAGACATTGACTTCGAGGGATACTCGCCCGCCGAAATGCAAGAGATTTTGTATTTTACCTTCGGGGAAAACAGCCCTATTAAACTACAAAAATTGTCCGATTCCGATTATCGGAAAATTCCGATTCTCAATCAGGTAAAGGTTTTTGCCGACTTGATCGAAAAGAACAATGGAATTAAACTAACAAAAAATGGCTTTTTACCGAAAAAATTTCTCGTTGAGCTTTACCAAAAAGGAGTCATGAAAGATGAACCAATTGAAAGGGGGACTCGGAAACTTAATCGGGAAAGGGATTCAATGACTATTCATCTTACGCACATTTTGGTTGAGCTTGCAGGATTGATTAAAAAGAGGAACGGGGAAATAACCCTGACGAAAAAATCCCGGGAAATACTTAAGGACAATCACAAATTGTTGAAATTATTATTAATGACTTTTGCCATAAAATTTAACTGGGCTTACTTGGACCGTTACGGAGAAAATGAAATTGGACAAGTTGGCTACGGGTTTACATTAATTTTATTATCGAAATACGGCGGAGAGGAACGCTTAGATTCATTCTACTCAGAGAAATATTTCAAAGCGTTTCCGCAATTGTTAGATTACCCTGAGCCGAATTACGAATCCTTGGAAAGCAACGCAAAGAATTGTTATTCGATTAGAACTTTCGACAGATTTTTGGATTATTTCGGATTGGTAGAAACTAACGAGCGCAAAGAAATGTTCGATTCAATTAAATTTGTTAAAAAAACAGATTTATTTGACAAACTAATAAAATGTACCCCGCCTAAAGCTCAAACAAAACATCATTAAAGAAGCGGGTTACCCGGGGCATTGTTCAAGGTGCTAAAGAACCATAATTGTAGGGATACTCGTTTCGAACAGCGCAACCGCTTTCTTCCAAAAATAATAATATTCTCGTGCATTTAAAATTCAAAACCCCCGAATATTACTAAATCCAGGGGCTTTTTTTGAGCTGGCAGACGGACTCGAACCGCCGACCGGCTGATTACAAATCAGCTGCTCTACCAACTGAGCTATGCCAGCTTGCAAACAAAATTTTGAGCCGTAAAGTTACAATTTTTTTAATTTCTCCGCAAGAGTCTAAATTAAATTTATTCCAAAATTAATTTACTTTTTCTTTTTATAATGAACCGCCTTGCCGAAATCACGAATTTCATCCCACGTCGCCGGGTTCTCGAAATGATTTCCCAC
>JALWSN010000334.1 GCA_027080245.1 Ignavibacteriales bacterium
CACTCAACTTTTGGAGGATGGGTTCCCGCTTTACGGAGGATTTTCTTCCGGATTGAGTTTACTGCAAATTCCGCCGCTAAATTTGCAACAGGTGGAAATTGTAAGGGGCTCGGCTTCCACGCTTTACGGAGCCGATGCAATTGCCGGCATAGTTAATTTAATTACCAAACGCCCGCGTAAAAAGCCAAGTTTTTCGGTGTTGCTCAATCGAACGACCAAAGGGGAGACGGATTTCAGTTCTTTTTATTCGGCTAAAAAAGGGAGTTTCGGCGCAGCGCTTCTTACCGGGGTTAATCTTCAAGACGCGCGGGATGTTAGCGGAAATTCTTTTACCGATATTCCCAAATACAACAGGGCCGTTTTTTCGCCCAAATTGTTTTACGATTTTAACAAAAACAATAATTTGCTTTTGGGCTTTTCGTCCGTAATCGAGAATAGAACCGGCGGGGACGTGAAAGCAATCCGGAACGAAGCGGATAGTTTGCATTCTTTTTACGAAAGGAACAAAACAAACAGATTTAACGCGTTTGTTAAATTCGAGAGCGTTAGCAAGCGGGGCGATGTTTTTACGCTTAAAGCTTCTTTGGGAAGGTTCGAAAGAACGCTTAAAACTAACGTAAATATTTTCGCCGGAATTCAAAACAATGTTTTTGCCGAGCTTTCTTATCTGGCTAATTTCGGCGGGCACAAATTAGTTGCCGGATTAAATTACTACTCGGACGAATTCAGGCAGTCCGAGCCGCAAACTTTTTCCCTGAATTACGATTACCGTACAATCGGCTTGTTTGCGCAGGACGACTGGAGGTTGACTAAAAACTTTACGCTTGAGCCCGGGGTTCGCTACGATTACAATGTTCAAAACGGAGGCTTTTTTCTGCCGCGGCTGGCATTGATGTTCAAATTTACGAATAAGTTTTTCGTGAGATTAAGCGGGGGCTTGGGCTACAAATTGCCTACGCCTTTTACCGACGACGCCGAAAGGACAAGATTTCAGCGGGTGATTTTTCCTTCGAATCTTAACGTGGAAAAATCCGAGGGGATTAACCTCGACTTTAATTTCAAAACGGCGCTTTTGGGCGACTTGCTTTTGGATTTCAACCAGGCTTTTTTTGTTACGAACATTCGCAATCCGATTGTGGCAAACGAAGGGGCCTTGCAAAATCAAATTGTTTCTTACGAAAACGCAAACGGGGAAATTCTTAGCAAGGGATTTAATTCTAATTTCAAGTTTACTTTGGAAGATTTGATTTTGTACGTCGATTACACCTACTTGGACGCGCGAAAAACTTACGACAACAACAAGCGGCTTGAATTTACTCCAACTGATAGATTAACCGCTACGCTGGCTTACGAGGACGAAGAAACCGGCTGGAAAAGCGGGTTGGAAGCTTTTTATTTCGGGAATCAATATCTTGAAAGCGGCGCTAAAACACACGACTATTGGATGCTGGGCGCTTCCGTTCAGAAGAAAATCGGACGATTTACAATCGCTCTCAATGCGGAAAACATTCTTGACGTAAGGCAAACCCGTTACGAGAAGATTGTAAGCGGCTCGCCGGCAAATCCCCGTTTTAACGAACTTTACGCCCCGCTTGAGGGCTTTGTCGGGAATGTTGTGCTGAAGTTTGATTTGTATTGAAAGGAATAGGAAGCAAAAGCTAATCGCCGTTTCAAGCTGCTTGACTATTCAATTTGCGCCTGGCTGGAGTGTGCTCCAAATTTAGCGCAAACTTAATCTGCAAAGTAAAGGCGTGGGTGTTTCTATTTCAGAAGAATCATTTTTTTTGTCCGCGCAAAATTACCAGCCTGCAGGCGGTAATAATAAATTCCGCTTGGTAATCCCCCTATCATCTGAAAAAAAATGATTCACTTCTTCAGCTGTTTTATTATTTTAACAGAAAAAAAGAATCAGCCAGAGAATAAAATCATGGGTAATTCCCCCTTAAAATTGTGCGCTAAATCAAAATAATGGCAACGTGTCCTGTTTTTTCTTTCTAAAAATTTTACAATAAAAAATTATTTATTTAAATTGGGGGCAAGATAAAATAAGATAATATATCTAATATATCGTTTTCTCTTTTTATCTTTCAATTAAAAATTTAGGGTTAAATACAGAATCATGAGAAATTTCGTTCAACGGGTTTACCTTTTTGTGCTGTTTTTTACGGGAGCGGTTTTATTCGTACTTATTTTAAAAGAAGGCTTTTCTTATTATTCGCTTCCGCTTGCCAAGAGATTTTTTAGTCCGCTTCACAATTTGTTGAAGCCAAGCGGCAAATTAGGGCACGCGTACGGAATTATCGGTTCGCTGATGATGATTGTAGGCGTTTCCAGCTACATGATTAGAAAGAGAGTCAAAAGATTTTCCCGGCTTGGCAAATTAAAATACTGGCTCGAATTTCACATTTTCCTCTGCACCGTTGGTCCTATGCTCGTTTTGTTTCACACGGCATTTAAATTTAACGGCATTGTTTCCATTAGTTTTTGGAGCATGGTTGCCGTTGTTTTAAGCGGATTTGTAGGCAGGTTCATTTATGTTCGTATTCCCCGAACAATTCAAGGGCAGGAATTGGGAATGAAGGATTTGAACCAACGGGACGAAAATTACACAAAGCTCCTACGGGAAAAATACCGCGTGGCGGAAAAAGCCCTTAATAAATTGGATACTTTTACTCGCAGCGAACGCTTCAAAAAAGTTTCGCTTGGCAATTTGCCGAGCTACCTTGTGAAAGATTATTTTGAAGGGAGGAAAATCCTGCGGGAAATTAAACTTTCGCTGGTAGTAACCGATTATAATCACAAAACTTACAGAGAAATAATTAAAATTGCAAAGAACAAAATCGCCCTAAACAGAAGAATCGGAATGCTTGAAACAATGCGCCAATTGTTCCGCTACTGGCACGTGTTTCATCTTCCGTTTGCGATAATAATGTTTTTAATAATGTTCATTCACGTTGGCGTTACTATTGCCTTCGGTTACAGATGGATTTTTTAGGTTAAAAAATGAACGAAGTTTTTTGGGAAAATCTAATCACTTACGGAACGGTAATAATAATTACCGCTGTTGTGCTTTTTGTTTATTTGAGAAAACAAAAGAAAGTTTCTCACAGGACAAAGAAAAAAATCAAAAAAGCTCGGGAGCTTGGCTTTCACGAGCCCGTCTCGCTTCATCCCGTAATTAACTACGATATTTGCATCGGAAGCGGAGCTTGCGTTACAGCCTGCCCGGAGCACGACGTACTGGGAATGGTAAACGGCCGGGCGCATACGATTAACGCCTCCCGCTGCGTTGGGCACGGCGCTTGTTTTCACGCTTGCCCACTTCAGGCAATTACGCTGGTAATCGGAACGGAAAAACGCGGCGTTGAACTTCCCCACGTTAGCCCCGAATACGAAACCAACGTGCCGGGCATCTTCATCGCAGGCGAGCTTGGCGGAATGGGTTTGATTAAAAACGCAGTAGAGCAGGGCAGGCTTGCCGTTCAAAATATCGCTGGCAAACTTAATTCCCGCGGCAACGCTCAGTACGACGTGGCAATCATCGGCGCCGGACCGGCCGGAATTTCCGCAACGCTTCAATGCGTCAAATTAAATCTGAAATACGTAACGCTTGAGCAGGACACCCTTGGCGGCACGGTTTACTCCTTTCCTCGCAAAAAAATTGTAATGACCTCCCCAATGGATTTGCCTTTGTACGGCAAAGTTAAGCTCACCGAAACTTCCAAGGATGAACTTCTTGAACTCTGGAAATCCGTGCTCGAAAAATACAACATTTCAATTCGGGAATCCGAGAAGGTCGAAAATATTGAAAACAAAGGCAACATTTTTCTGATTAAAACAAACAAGCGGGAATACACATCTAAAACCGTACTGCTGACTATCGGCAGGCGCGGCTCGCCGCGTAAATTGGGCGTTAAAGGCGAAGGAAAGCCTAAAGTATTTTACAGATTGCTTGACCCCGAAATCATTCAGGGAGAAGACGTTCTTGTGGTCGGCGGCGGAGATTCTGCCGTGGAATCCGCAATGCTGCTTGCCGAGCAAAACAAAGTTACAATCTCCTACAGAGGCGAAGCTTTCAAGAGAATAAAGCCCAACAATTTCGAAAGATTAAATAAATTCCTTGAGCAGAGTAAAATAGAAGTATTGTTCAATTCGAACGTCAAGGAAATTAAAGACGAATCCGTTGTCCTTGCCGTTGGCAAGGAGACACGCGAAATTAAAAACACGCTTGTTTATGTTTTTATTGGCGGACTACTGCCAACAAATTTCTTAGAGCAAATTGGAATTAAAATCACTAAAAAATTTGGCGAAGCCGTAATGAAGCATTGATTTTTCGACGCTCCAAAAAAAGATATCGTTTAACAGTGGCTTAGGCGGCAGGCGTAAAGTAGAAACAAATTTTAAGTTGAACCTAAAAACACAAAATAAATCTTGGTTTGTAAATGTTTAAACTCAGATTGGAAAAAATTTTCGTTTTAATTTTTGCAATTGTTTTTGCTGGAAATATTTCCGCTCAAATTTCGCCGGGGCCGCTTTGTAAAGCGCATGCAAAATTGGAAGGAATGAGCAAGTGTACAAGCTGTCACGTCCTGGGCGACAAAGTGGAAAATTCCAAGTGCCTTAGCTGCCACAAGGAAATTAAAAATTTAATAGCTAAAAACGAAGGCTTTCACGCCGCCGCCGACGTTCGAAAGAAAGATTGTGCCAGCTGCCACGGCGAGCATTTCGGCAGGAATTTTGAAATCGTTCATTTTAACAAGAAAAGATTTAATCATTCCAAAACAGGATTTGTGCTTAAAGGGAAACACTCAACAATAAAGTGTGAAGATTGCCACAAGAAGGAGTTCATTAAAGACAAAAAAATACGAAAGCTAAAAGGGACGTTCCTCGGGCTTTCTCAAAATTGTTCTTCCTGCCACAGGGATTACCACCAAGGCAAGCTGGGTACGAATTGCGCCGACTGTCACGACGAGAACGCTTTCCGTCCTGCCCCTAAGTTCAACCACGACAAAGCAAAATTCAAGTTAACCGGCGCGCATGTTAAAACGGATTGCCAAAAATGTCATCCCAAATCCCGGCGAAATGGAATTGAAACCCAGCGGTTTACGGGCTTGAAATTCGGCAATTGTTCTTCCTGCCACAAGGACGTTCACCGCGGCAAATTCGGGAAAAATTGCGCCCGCTGCCATTCAACCGCCTCTTTCAAAAAAATTAGCGGAATTAAGAATTTCAACCACTCGTTAACCAACTTCCCGTTAAAAGGGAAACACCGCTTCGTGAAATGTTCAAA
>JALWSN010000335.1 GCA_027080245.1 Ignavibacteriales bacterium
CCTATTATTATTGACGAATAAAGCTCCGCCTTTTCCAAATCTTTTCCGTTGTAAGAGGTTTTAATTATTGTTGGATTAGCGATATTTCTAAAAGTAAGTTCAAAAAAAGCTCTGCGTAATTCAGCCAATTCATTTTCGCCTGTCGCTTCCAGAACAAAGACAAGGTTTTTTTTGTTTGCAATTATTTCAAATTGATTTTTGAACAAATCCGCAAGCTCTAATTTTACGAATAGTAATTCCGGAGCATTTAATGTAATATTTTTAATGTTTTTGAAATTGCACAAAGGGAAACAGTTTGAGCGGTTTGTTGTTTTTTCCCAACTATTGTAATTTAAAATAATACCGCAATTATTGGGGATTGCCTCGGGAATAGGCTCGTCGCCTAAGAATAACAGGTCGGCAGCCGCCTCGGCAATTTCCCATTTGTCCAACTCGGCGTTGTAATCGTAACCAATCCGGGAAAAGTCTTTCGTTTCAATCGACTTAAGAGAGCTTAAATCAGCCACAACAGCGGGCGGATTGCCCCCGCCAATGTTAAGCGCTTTAAACGATGAGCGCCGATTGTATTCAAAGGGATTAAAATTAATTTCGGGAACAGCGGGAATTGTAGCGTTAGGCTTTCTGTTTGAATAGAATTCAACAATTTTTCTTGCCACGGGTATTTCGTTTTCAGGCGGTTCGGTAAGGGAAACTCTGATAGTGTCTCCCAACCCATCTTCCAATAAAGCTCCAATTCCGATTGCGGATTTAATTCTACCGTCAGCGCCTTCCCCGGCTTCGGTAACGCCAAGGTGCAGCGGGTAATTCATGCCTTCTTTAATCATCTTGTTTACAAGCAATCGGTAAGCTTGAACCATTACTTGAGGATTGCTAGATTTCATTGAAAGGACAATATCGAAAAAATTATTCTCCTCACAAATTCGCACGAACTCCAAAGCCGATTCAACCATTCCTGCCGGAGTGTCCCCGTAACGGCTCAATATTCTATCCGAAAGAGAGCCGTGATTAACTCCTATTCTTAAAGCCGTTCCGTATTCCTTGCAGATTTTAATTAAGGGAAGAAATTTTTCGGCGATTCGTTCTAATTCCAACTCATATTCCGAATCGGTGTATTCGAGCGTTTGGAATTTTTTTTTGTCGGCGTAATTGCCGGGATTGATTCGAACTTTTTCCACAATGCGCGCCGCAATTTCGGCCGCGTTCGGAGTAAAGTGAATGTCCGCGATTAAGGGAATGTTGTAACCGCGTTTGCGTAATTCTTTTTTAATCTCAGCGAGGTTCTTAGCCTCGTTAATACTTGGGGCTGTAATTCTTACGTAATCCGCGCCAGCGTTAACAATTCTAATTGTTTGCTTTACGGTGGCGGTTGTGTCGAGCGTGTTGGTTGTTGTCATTGATTGAATTCTAATAGGGTTGTTTCCCCCGAGGGGCTTATCTCCCACTTTTACAACGCGGGTTTTGAAACGCGAATATTCGGTTAAACTATTGCAATATTTATTTTCTTTATTCATTTAATTGCTTTGCTATTTAACGAGGTAAACAAAGGCGGAGGCAAATTCGTCGGCGCTAAGAAAGTCCCTGCCCGTAAGGATTTTTTTAAACAAAACGACGGGAGAGTCAATAAATTCAACACCTTCTCGCTCGAGCTCGGAGCGGTATTCGGGAAAGCAGGTAGCCTTTCCGTTCGAAAGAACATTTGCGCGAGCCAATAAAATTGGGGCTGCGCAAATTGCGCCAATAGGTTTGGCTTGATTTTCAAAGTCTGTAAGCGTTTTGTGAATTAGTAAATTGTTCTGGTAATCTTTAATTCCGCTCCCCCCTATTATTACAATTCCATCAAAGTTTACCGCCTTCATGTTGAAAAAATTTACGTCGGGTTTAATTTTTAGTCCGTTGCTTCCAACGCACAACGAATTCGTATCCGAAGCGATAAAGATTTTTATTCCCGCTGTATTTAGCGCTTCTTTAACGGCGTTAAATTCCGCCTCGTTAAAATTTTTTGCGGGTAAAATTATTAATACGCTTTTTGTTTTCAAGTTTTCTCTTTCCAATTAGATTAAAAATTGTGCGCCAATTCTATTAAAATATTTTGTAAATTATTGTTAAAGAAAATTTCCAATAAAGACAATAGAGAAATATTAAAGATTTACAATTTAATAAAATTTAATTTAAGTTTACTTAAGTATGATTTTACCGAAAGAAAAAATTGAGGAAATAAAGAGCAGCGTCGACATAGTTGATTTCATTGCGCAATATGTTCCGTTAAAGAAAGCGGGGTCTAATTACAAAGGGCTTTGTCCTTTTCACAATGAAAAAACGCCTTCGTTTACCGTAAGCGGAGCCAAACAAATATTCCACTGTTTTGGCTGTCATAAGGGGGGTAACGTTTTCAATTTTCTAATGGAATACAAAAGAATTTCGTTTCCCGAAGCAGTAAAAGAAGTTGCCGAATATTGCGGCATTGCATTAGAAACAAGAGGTGGAGATTATTCCGCCGCCAAAGATTTAACAGAAAAACTTTACGCAATCAACAATATTGCTCAGGAATATTTTGTTGAAAGCCTGTGGGATGCGACCGCAGGCAAAAAAGCAAGAGCCTATTTGCAGGAAAGGAACGTAAAAGAGAGCGTTCAAAAGATATTTTCTTTGGGTTACGCGCGGGACAGTTATTCCAGTTTGAAAAATTATCTGGAATTAAGAGAAGTGGACCTGGAAATGGCGAAAGATTTGGGTCTGCTAAACAGGAAAGAAAGAGGAACTTATTACGACAAATTCAGGGACAGAATTATCTTCCCAATATTTTCGACCAATGGGAGAATAGTTGGCTTTGGCGGTAGAACGCTAAGCGGAGAGAAAGAAACCGCTAAATATCTTAATTCAAACGAATCGAAAATTTATTCTAAAAGAAAAATTCTTTACGGACTTTACCATTCAAAAGAAGAAATAGTCAAGGAAGATAGAGCTATTTTGGTGGAGGGCTACATGGATTTGATTTCGCTTTACCAGAGCGGAATTAAAAATGTAGTGGCTTCTTCCGGCACTGCTTTGACGGATGAACAAGTGAAATTGCTTTCCCGATTTACCAAAAACATTGTGGTGCTGTTCGATGCCGATACGGCTGGGGAAAAAGCCGTTCTGCGCAGCATTGAGCTTTTATTAAAGAACGATTTTGAGATTAAAGTTTTAACTTTACCACAAGGCGAAGACCCCGATTCGTTTGTAAATAAATTTGGCGCGGGAGCTTTCAAAGAGGAATTAAAGCGCTCTAAAAATTACCTCGAGTATTTAACAAGTTCGTTTCAAGAAAAGGGAATGCTGGATGATCCCGGCGAAATGACAAACGCTATACGGGAACTAATTAAATCCGCCGCGTTGATTCAGGACGAGCTGAAGCGTTCATTACATTTAAAAAACGTTTCTCAAAAATTTAACATCCGGCTTAATTTGTTAGAACGTGAGCTGGAAAACTATTTGCGAAAATCCGACGGTAAGCGCTTAAACAGACGCCGGACAGGGGAAAGTATTGGCAGGGTCAATTCCCGGCAATCTGCAAAATCAAATCTTTCGGGCGGAGCGTTCGAGCGGGAGGTGATTCGATTATTGTTTGACGGAAGCGAAGAAATAATGGGACTTGTTTTGGACAACATACCGCCCGAGGCGCTTAAAAATAAGGAGCTGCGGGAGATTGCGCTTTCCGTTCACGAAAGTTACAGAGAGGACGTGATTCAACCCGATGAATTAATTGAGAGGTTGCCTAAGGATTCGCTGAAGGAAATTGTTCGCGTTTTGCTTTTGAACGAAGAAGCAATAAGCCAGAAATGGAGCGAAATTTCTAACGGTGCGTCGGAGTATCAATCGAAAATTAAATTTGTCGAAGATTTAGTCCGCAAATACAAATTGGAATTAATTGAAGAAGAAATAAAAAAAATTCAAAAAGAAATTTCGGAAACGGAAGACGACCAAACATTAATTTCCCTTTTGAACGAGGTGGAAGAATTGAAAAATCACAAAAAGGAATTGGCAAACAACAAGGCGTTTTGAAAAATGATTAGACCGAATCCCAATATTTACGAGATAAACACGCGCGTTTGGATTAAGAGATTCGGCAAGAATTTTAAAATTTCCGACGCGCCGCGAGGTTACTGGCTGGACTTGAAAAATAAAGGGATTGACGCCGTCTGGTTAATGGGCGTCTGGAAAACCAACAAGGAGACGGTAAAAAAATATTGCTTCGAGGAATGGCTTGTGCATTCGTATCAACGCGCGTTAAAAGATTGGAGCGAGGAGGACGTAATAGGCTCGCCTTATTCAATTGATTCTTACGAAATAAATCCCGAATTAGGCGACGAGTTGGATCTGCTGAAAGTAAAGCAAACATTGAACGAAATAGGGCTTAAACTTATTCTGGATTTTATTCCCAATCATTTCAGTGCCGGGACGTCGTTGCTAAAGACGCATCCGGAAATATTTTTGTCCGCCCCCAAACAATTTTACGAGGAAGACCCGCACACTTTTTTCAAACCGTTCGCAAACCTGGAAAAATATTTTGCGCACGGGCGGGACCCTTTTTTCCCCGCGTGGCAGGATACTATACAAGTAAACTACTACTCTAATGCAGCGCGCGAGTTCATGATTAACCAATTATTGAAACTAACAAAATTTGCCGACGGCGTTAGGTGCGACATGGCGATGCTTTCGATGAATAACGTTTTCGGGAACACCTGGAGCGGGGTACTCTCTTCCCTCGATATTACAAGACCGCAAGAGGAGTTTTGGAAGCTTGCGATTGAAATCATTAAAGATTACAGAAGCGATTTCCTTTTTATTGCGGAAGCTTATTGGGACCTTGAATACGAGTTGCAGCAAATGGGGTTCGATTTTACTTACGACAAAAAGCTTCTGGACAGGTTGTTGAATTCTTCGCCTGATGAAATTAAGGCTCACTTGCACGCGGAAGAATCCTACCAGAGCAAGTCCGTCAGGTTCATTGAAAATCATGACGAGGAAAGAGCAATGCGCTCGATGGGCAAACAAAAATCAAAAGCTGCTGCTGTGGTTATTTCCACAATCAAAGGAATGAGTTTGTATTACGACGGACAATTCGAGGGTAAAAAAATCAAACTGCCGGTTCAACTAGGAAGGGAGCCTGTGGAAAAAGAAATTGAATGCATTAAAGAATTTTACGATAATTTGCTTGTAATTGCTAGCCACGATGTGTTCCATTGGGGCGAATGGTTAATGAAGATTGTGGAACCGGCGGGCGGAAGCGACGTAACCCATAAAAATATTTTAGCTTGGCGCTGGCGGCTTTCTACGGATAGGAGGTTGGTTGTTGTGAATTTCAGCGGAACGAAATCCCGCGGAAGAATCAGGCTCGACGTAAAAGAATACCCACCCCAGTTTAAAATTTACGATTTGTTAAACAAAGTGGAATACATTCGAAGAAAGGAAGAGATAGAAAGCGTAGGGCTTTTCGTGGAATTGGATCCTTACCAATCGCATATTTTTTCGTTTTGATTTTACCGCGCCTGTTAAAAGGCGCGGCGGCATTTGGCTTAAAAGCCACAAATATTTATTTTAGCAAAAATTTTTTAAGGATTTAATGCAAAATTTAATTGAAATAGACGGCGTGGTTGTTAATAAGGAAATTCTCAGGGAGAAATTCTTTTGCGATTTGGAGGCCTGCAAAGGCGCTTGCTGCACTATTGAAAGCGAGTACGGCGCGCCAGTAACCAAGGAAGAAATTAAAATAATAGAGAGATTACTGCCTGATATTTGGGAATACCTACCGGAAAAGAGTAAACATGAGTTGTTCAACAAAAAATTTTACGAGCTTAAAGAAGGCGAAACATTAATTAAAAGCATTAGTAACCGCGAGTGTGTGTTCGCATTTTACGAAAACGGAATTGCAAAATGCGCAATAGAAAAGGCATACTTCGACGGAAAGGTAGAATTTAGAAAACCGGTTTCCTGTCATCTTTTCCCGATAAGGGTTTCTCAATTTGGCGGTGACGCGCTGCGTTACGAAAGGTACGAAGAATGCAAACCTGCAATGGTTAGGGGAATCGAGAAAAACATTACGGTTGCCGAGTTTTGTAAAGACGCTATTATTACCGCCTACGGCGAGCCCTTCTACCGTAAACTTACCGAAAATATAGAGGATTAGGATGCTCTCAATTCACCAAAAAATAGCGCAGCAACAAAAGCTAACGCCTCAACAGATTCAGTACCAAAAACTGCTACAATTGAACACTCTGGCTCTGGAGCAAAGAATTAAAACCGAGCTTGAAATGAACCCTTTTCTCGAAGAGATTGAAGAAGAGGAAATGGTTCAGGAGCTACGGGAAGAAAAGCCCGACGATGAAAACGAGAGCGGGGAATCGCTGGAAAACGACGAGTTCGATATTGAAGATTTTATGAACGACGACGAAATCGACGACTTCAAAGCTCCCAAACATCCAGACGAAGAAAATTCCAGACCCACTCCGCGTTCGCGCAAAACTTTAACGGAAAGATTGATTGAACAAGTGGAGCTTTTGGACCTTACGGAAGAGGAGATGATTTTTGGCAAAGAAATTATTTACAACCTGGACAAAGACGGTTACTTCCGAGAGGGGCTTGAGGACATTCTGGATTATTTAAAAACGTTTGAGGGAATTGAGATCCCGCCGGAGAGAGCGGAAGAGATTTTAAAGCAAATTCAGAAACTTGACCCGGTTGGAATTGCCAGCAGAAATTTACAGGAATGTTTATTGGTGCAATTGGAAAATTCCGACTATGACCCCTACTACTCTTACCTTGCAAAGAAAATTTTAAAAGAAGGGTTCGAAGATTTTACGGCAAAAAGGTACGAGGCAATTCAAAAGAATTTTAACATTTCCGAACAGACGTTAAAAAAGGTAATTGATTTAATTAAAAAGCTGAATCCCAAACCGGGCGCCGGCGAAATAGATTCCGACGAAGCTAACCAGATTACCCCCGATTTCATTATTGAAAAGGTGGACGACAATTACATTATTACATTAAACGACAGAGCGATGCCTTCGGTTACGATAAACCAAAAGTACCTTGAAATAATGGAAGCAAAAAAGGGCAAAAGAAAGTTGAGCCCACAGGAAAGAGAGACAAAAAATTTTTTGAAAGAAAAACTGGAATCGGCAAAGTGGTTTATTGCTTCAATTCAACAACGCAGGGAAACTCTTCTGAAAATAATGCGTGCTATTTTTGAAAAGCAATACGAATTTTTCGAAAACGGTCCCCGTTACCTGAAACCCTTAATTTACAAGGACATCGCGGACGAGATTGGGATGGACATTTCCACGATTAGCCGGGTAGTAAACGGCAAATACGTCCAGAGCCCCCAAGGAATACATGAGTTAAAATATTTTTTCAGCGAAGGGTTAAAGACAGACCAGGGGGAAGAGATTTCGAACAAACACATTAAGGAATTAATTAAAGAAATAATCGAGGGCGAGCCAAAGAAGGCTCCTTACAGCGACGATAAAATAGCGAGCATGCTTAAGGAAAAGGGAATTCAAATAGCAAGGAGGACAGTTGCCAAGTACCGCGAGCAGATGATGATTCCCGTTGCCAGAATGCGGAAAGAACTATGAGCATGCTTTGGGACTCCATTTTTATTTTTGCTTTGTTTTTCGGGCTGTTCGGCATTCAGCATTCGATTTTGGCGTCGATACCGGTTAAGAAAAAGCTCAAAAAGTTTTTGGGGAACAAAATTGCTTTTTACCGTGCTGTTTACATTTTAATTTCTTTGATTACCTTCGGTTTGTTTTACTACCTTGCTCCAAAGCCCGATATTATTATTTATTCATTGCCCTACCCCTTTGATCTTATTGTTCTTGGACTGCAAGCCGTTAGTCTTGTTTTGCTGTTGTGGGTGGCTTCGTTCATTGACGTTAAAGAGTTTTTAGGCTTGAGTCAAATTAAACGTTATTTCAAGGGGGAGTACTCGGACGACGCGTTGGACGAAGTTTCGGAATTCCGCATCGAAGGACCTTACAAATTTGTTCGGCATCCTATTTATTTGTTTTCAATTTTATTTTTAATTTTAAGGGCTTCGATGGATTTATTTTATTTCGACGCGACGATTGCAATGATTGTTTATTTTTTCGTAGGAGCTTATTACGAAGAAAAGAAATTAGTAGAAACTTTCGGAGAAAAATACATTGAATATCAGAAGACCACCCCGATGATTTTTCCACGTATTTTGAGAAGAAAGAAATGAAACGAAAAGTAAAAATTTCAATAATTGTGCTATTCCTACTGAATTTATTAAGCAAAGCTACGTTTGCTCAAGGGAAAATTCTGGCGAAAATTGGCGACAGAAAAATTACGGCGCAGGAGTTTAAAAGAAGATTTGAATTAACGCCGGAAATAAACAATCGAAAAACGGACGAGGAAAAAGAAAAAAACTATTTGTATTCGTTGATTGCTGAAAAGCTCTGGGCGTTGGAAGCGGAAAACGAAGGCTTCGGGAAAAGCAAAATAATGCGGGAAACTTTTAAATCTATTGAAAGAATGTACGTTCGCGACGCTATTTACAGAAGAGAAATAAAAAGTAAAGTCAAAGTTTCCAAAACCGAGCTGCTGGATGCGTTAAACAAGTACCATGAAATTTTGTTCGTCAAATACATTCTTAGCTCTTCGGAAAAGGAAATTCTAAAGATTTACAGACAGATTAAAAACGGCGGTAGCTTTGATTCAATTCTGAAGAAAAGGAAAGAGTACAGCGCGCAGGAAAAGCCTGTGGAATTTGAATTTGGGAGATTGGACAAGGAAGCGGAAGATAAAATATTTAAACTCAAAAATGGCGAAGTTAGCAAACCCCTGAAAATATTGGGCGAATGGGCGATTGTAAAACTTTACGGAAGCAAAAAAAGAATTTTTAAAACTAGGAAAAGAGAAGAGAAAGCTTTTAGCGAGGTAAAAAAAATTGTAACGCAAAGGAAAGAAGAACTTTTGGAAAATGAATTTTTTAAGAAATATTTCAAGGATAAGAAATTAACTGCAAACGGGAAATTGTTCTGGAGCATTTCAAATGCCTTGGTGAAAATTTTACTTTCCGAAAAACAGAAAAACAAAATACCCGACGGTGAGAAAGTTGAATTGCAATCCGCCGATTACAACGAGTTTGTAAAGCTATTAACTCCCGACACGCTGAAGATGAAATTCATTAACTTCAAAAAAAATCCGCTGACGGTAGACGACTTTCTTCGCTCTTTATTTTTCGAAGGATTTTACACAGTAACTCTGAATCCTTCTAAAATACGGGCGAAATTAAACGCGCGGGTAAAAAGGTTCATTACGTTCGAAATACTTTACAGAATGGGGAAAGAAGAAGGCTACGACAAATTGCCAGAAGTTAAAAACGAAATTCAAATGTGGAAAGATTATTATTTGGCGACGATGTTCCGAGGCAAGCTTTTGAGCAAAATAAAAGTAACCCCGTCCGAAGCCAAAGAATATTACAGGCAACATTACGGCAAGGTAATTAACACAAAAGAAGTTAACATTGTAGAAGTGTTGACGGACAGTTTGTCGGTAGTGGAAAAAGTATTGAACCAGCTTGCAAAAGGAGCGGACTTGCACGACCTTGCAGTCAAATACACAAAAAGGAAATGGACAATTAAAAACCGCGGCGAATTCGGTTACTTCCCTGTAACTATGTACGGCAAAATAGGAGCGACAGCCGCGCGTATGAAAGTGGGAGACATTGCCGGACCTATTAAGGTTTACGGCGGTTACTCTATTTTTAAGTTGCTGGGCGTCAGGAAAAACAAGTCGAAGTTGCAAGGCGATTTTAAGAATTTAAAAGACGAAATTGTTAAAAAATTGAAAGAGGAAAAAATCAACAAAATATTAATTAACAAGACCGTCGAATTAGCCAATAAATACGGCGTTTACGTAAACCGAAGTTTGTTTAAGTCAATAAAATTAAAGAATTTTCAGATGCTGGTTTACAGGTATTTTGGTTTTGGCGGAAGAATGCTTGCGTTCCCGTTATCGCCGGATTTTCATCAGTGGGTAAAATACTGGGAAAAGGGGAAACAAAATTTACCTTAATATTTTTGGCTTTTGAGGACATTGGGCGCTTTTAGTCCTTGTTTAGTAGGCTAAAATAAATATTAAGAATTGAAACACGAGAGGTATTAATGGCTACCGTTCAAATAGTGATTTCGGCTACCGTTTTAATAGCCGTATTAGTTTTAATTCTTCTTGTTCTTAAAGGCGAAAAGAAGAATAAGGGAGAAGAGTTAAATCTTTTAAGAGAAACAATTAAAGAAAGCCTTGAACGAATGGAGGTTTTGTTAAAAGACGAATTTTCCAGGAACAGAGAGGAATTTCTTAGAAACGCGCGAGCCGAAAGGGAAGAAGTTAGCGGCGCAATTAAACTGCTTGGCGAGCAGGTTTCCTCAAGAATGAAAGAAACATCGGACTTGCAAAAACAGCAGCTGGAAATCTTTGCCAACGAGTTGCGTTCTTTAACTTCTAAAAACGAGGAGCGATTTGAAAAGCTTCAACAAAAAGTGGAAAACCAATTAAAAGAATTGCAACAAAGCAACGAAAAGAAATTGGAAGAAATGCGCCTTACCGTGGACGAAAAATTGCAGGACACTCTTGAGAAAAGATTAAGCCAATCTTTTAAGTTGGTAAGCGAAAGGCTGGAGCAAGTGTACAAAGGGCTTGGCGACATGCAGGAATTAGCCCGCGGCGTAGGGGATTTGAAGAACGTGCTTACTAACGTTAAAAGCCGCGGCACCTGGGGCGAGGTTCAGCTTGAAAGAATAATCGAACAAATTTTAACAAGGGAGCAATACGAAAAGAACGTGGCTACCAAGAAGGGCAGCAACGACAGAGTGGAAATTGCAATTAAATTGCCCGGCAAAGGCAAGGATGTTGAGACTGTGGTTTGGTTGCCTATTGACGCCAAGTTCCCGATTTCGGATTACCAAAGGCTTACGGATGCAAGGGAAAAATCGGAATTGCAGGAAGCGAACATTGCTTTAAAAGGCATTGAACAAAGATTAAAATTAGAGGCGAAAAAAATTGCCGAAAAATACATTGACCCGCCAAACACAACCGATTTTGCAATTTTATTTTTGCCGATCGAAGGACTTTACGCCGAAGCGCTAAATCTTCCGGGACTGGCGGAAGAGCTGCAAAAAAACCACAGGGTGACGTTAGCTGGCCCGACGACGCTTTCGGCGTTGTTGAACAGTTTACAAATGGGTTTCAGAACGCTTGCAATAGAAAAGCGTTCAAGCGAAGTTTGGCAAATATTGGGAGCCGTGAAAACGGAGTTTTCCAAATTTGGAGCTGTGCTGGAAAAAACAAAGAAAAAGTTGCAGGAGGCAAGTAATACAATAGATTCCGCCGCTACGCGCACCAGAGCAATCGAAAGAAAATTAAGAGGTGTGGAACAACTGCCTGAAAGCGACGCGACAAAATTATTGGAATAATTACAGAATGCGTAAAATATGAAACAGATGATTTTTGTCAGGCACGCAAAATCAAGTTGGGATTATGCGGAGCTAAGCGACTTCGAAAGACCCTTGAATAAAAGGGGAAGACGCGACGCCCCGTTCATGGGTAAGTTAATTTACAAGCTGGGGTTCAAACCGCAATTGATTATTTCCAGCCCGGCGTTAAGAGCTTATTTTACGGCGAGAATAATAGCAAGGGAGATTGAGTATCCCTTAAACAAATTGGTTGCAAACGAGGACCTTTACGAAGCCACGGCTTCGGATTTTTTGAGGATTATTAATAATCTGGACGAAAAGCTTACCACGGTAATGCTGGTAGGGCACAACCCCGGGATTACGTTAACGGTAAATTTGCTCGGAGACAAACAAATTGAAAACATTCCCACAACGGGCGTGGCGGTATTAAAATTTAACTTGAATTCATGGGAAGAAATAGAGTTACACACGGGCAGCTTAATGGCTTTCGAGTTCCCTAAAAAATATTTAAAGAGGATCTGAACCAATAGTTTTCCCACAATTTGATTTTTTGAATATTTGCTGCAAATATTCAATAAAGATTTTCGTTTGTCCTTTCTTTTTAAATATGGTTTGAAATTTTTTTGAACAAATGGTTCGATTATTCAATTAATAAAATGCTATTTTTTGGAATTAGTAATTAAATATTTTTTAAGAAGATTTTTGAATTAGACTGCCCGGAAGAAAACAAATTGTGATTTAAGAGTGTAAAATAATTCAAAAATAATTTGACTCTTGCGAAATTCTGAAACTTTTTTAATTTAATAAAACCGATTGGCTGTTCTTTAGAAATTAATTTTGTAATTTTGTAAGAAGCATATTAAACATAATGATGTGAATAATGATAGGAGGAAGTATGAAAATTGCTGTATGCGTTAGTCATGTTCCCGACACCGCAACGAGAATTAAGGTGGGAGACGACGGCAAAACAATTGATCAAACGGGAGTTACTTACGTAGTAAATCCTTACGACGAGTTTGCAATTGAAGAAGCGTTAAAAACAAAAGAAGCTCTTGGCGGAGAAGTTGTTGCCATTAGTCTTGGCGGCGATCAGAACAAAGAAACCATTAGAAAAGCTTTGGCTATGGGAGTAGATTCGGGTGTATTGTTAAAGGATGATAGCCAGCGCGATTCCCTTTCGGTAGCAAAAGCTCTTGCCGAGGAGATTAAAGCCCAGGGCGCTGAAATTGTTTTCTTCGGCAAGCAATCGGTAGATTACGACAATTCAATCGTAGGGCAATTGACTGCGGAGTTATTGGGTTACAATTCGGTAACCGTTGCCGTTAGTTTGAAAATCGAAGGCGATAAGGTGGTAGCCGAGCGCGAGATTGAAGGCGGAAAGGAAGTGGTCGAAACCACTCTGCCAGTGGTAATTACAGCGCAGAAAGGACTTAACGAGCCGCGTTACGCTTCGTTAAAAGGAATAATGGCGGCTAAAAGAAAAACAATCGAGGAAAAACCCGCGGCTGAATTTGAAAGCAAAGTTGAGGTAATTAGAATGAAGAAGCCGCCGGAAAAGGCGCCTGGCAAAATTGTAGGAACCGACGCTTCCGCCGCGGCAGAGTTGGTAAGATTGTTAAGAGAAGAAGCAAAAGTAATTTAAGGAGACGAAGACATGGCAAATAAAATTTTAGTTTTCTTGGAACAAAGAAACGGCGAAGTTAAGAAGGCATCCTTACAGGCTTACAAGGCCGCCGAGCAACTCGCCGGATTTTTTGGAAGCGAAGTTGAAGCCGTTACTATCGGCTCTGAAATAAACGGACTCGAAAATGTAGGAGCTTTTGGAATTAAGAAAGTTACCTTTTTCAAAAACGAACAATTAGCTAATTATTCTTCGAGCGCTTATTCTAAAATATTAACAAACTTTGCGAAAGAAACAGGCGCGGATGGGTTCGTATTTTCGAACACTTCGATGGGCAAGGACCTTGCACCCCGCGTGGCTGTTGGGTTAGACGCAGGTATTGCAATGGACGCAATTGCGTTCGAAAAAGAAGGCGATAGCGTTGTTGTTACACGTCCTGTTTACGCTGGTAAAGCTTTAGTGGACGTTGTGATTAAAAGTCAAAACAAAGTCTTCACAGTTCGTCCGAACGTGTTCGACGCGGGGGAAGCAGGCGAGGGACAAGCGGAAGTGGATGTTCGCGAAGCGGGCGACGTTGACCTTTCCGTTAAAGTTACCGAGCTTAAAACTTCCGAAGGTAAATTGGACGTAGCCGAAGCCGACATAATTGTTTCCGGCGGCAGAGGCTTAAAAGGTCCGGAAAACTTTAAAATGCTGGAAGAGCTGGCGGACTTGCTCGGCGGAGCGGTAGGCGCCTCCAGAGCGGCTGTTGACGCAGGCTGGAGACCGCACGAAGATCAAGTGGGACAAACTGGTAAAACAGTGTCGCCAAATCTTTACATTGCCGTTGCAATCTCGGGCGCTATTCAGCATCTTGCCGGAATGCGCTCTTCGAAATACATTGTGGCAATTAACACGGACAAGGACGCGCCGATATTTCAGGTGGCGGATTACGGCATCGTAGCCGACGCGTTCGAAGTTGTGCCAGCGTTAATTGAAGAAGTCAAAAAGATTAAATCGTAATTATTGCAATGGAAAAAATTGAAGTTGAAATATTAGGTTTATCTTCAACCTCTTCGGGAGGGGGGGCTTATGCCCTCCTTCTAAAAGAGGTTTTTGGGGTTAGACGTCTGCCGATAATTATCGGCACGTTCGAAGCTCAATCCATTGCGCTTGAATTAGAGGGAATTAAACCGCCGCGGCCGTTAACTCACGATTTATTGAAATCGATGATTGACAATTTAGGCGGCGTGGTTAAAGAGGTGTTAATTAACGATTTGAGGGAAAACACTTTTTACGGTAAAATAATAATTGAAGTATCCGGTTTCACGAACGAAGTGGATTCCCGTCCAAGCGACGCAATTGCCCTTGCCGTACGGGCAAAAGTTCCCATTTATGTGGCCGAGCACGTGATGGAACAAGCGGGGATAATTCCTTCCAGCGAAGAAGAATTAGACAGGCTCGAAGAAGAGCAAAGCCAAAGCGAAGGATTGAAGGGGAGCAGGGAAACCAAGGTAGCCGCGCTGCAGGATCAATTGCGCAAAGCTATTGAAGTTGAGGATTACGAAAGGGCGGCTAAGATTAGAGACGCAATTAAAAAAATTACTGGGCAAAGAAACTGACCCCCCCCTTTTTTTAATGGGCGGAGATTTAGCATTCCTTTGAGTAAGCTATTAACGGGCATTAAATTTTATTCATATTTTATTTATTTTTGAAAATGTAGTCTTAAACGAATACATTAATCAGAAAAAAAGAATTTTAAATGAAACTTTCCGTTCAAAAAAAATTATTTCTCTTTTCTTTCTTGCTAATCGTTTTTCTAATGGCAATTTATTTTTACTTTGCGAATGTTAAAATGCGTAAAGACCTCCGTGCAAATTCCCGGGAATTTATTGAATCTACGGAAGAGCTATTTAAGGTAGGATTGAGCAACGTAATGTTGCATTCGAATGGAAAGGATGTGGGAGGCTTGCTTCAAATAATAGCAAAAAACAAAAACGTTGAGACGGCGCGGATATTAAACGAAACGGGCAGAGTTGATTATTCTGTTAAAAGCGAAGAGGAGGGGGAAAATATTGTTAAAGTGACAAACGTGGATTCGGCAAAAATATTTCCTTTTGTTAACAGAGAGATTGTGAAAAAATTGAGCGAAGCCAAGTATTTTGTAATCGAGCCATTGAGGAACAAAGCGGAATGTCAGAGATGCCACAAGAATAAAGACATTAATGGATACTTGCAGCTGGACGTTAATTTTAGCGGTTCTTACAGTAATGCTGCTAAGATTTACACCAGTTTCCTTGTTGCAATGGCGGTTATTTTAATTGCCTTTGCATTCCTTTTGCATTTTATTATCAGAAGTTTGGTAACGAGTCCCCTTGAAAAAATAACGAAGGGATTAAAGGAAATAGAGAAAGGACATTTAGATTACAGAATACCAGTTGAGCGGGATGATGAGATTGGTGTTGTAAATAAGCATTTTAACAAGATGGCAGAGGAAATTCTAAAGTCCCAAAAGAAAATAGAAGAATTGCATTTTGAGAGATTGAGGCAAATAGACAAGCTTGTTACAATTGGAGAGATGACCTCCGAGCTGGCGCACGAAATTAATAATTATTCGGCTATTCTTCATTCGAGGATTGAGTTTTTAATTGAAAAGGCCAGGCGGGAAAATCTACCCGAAGGATACAGCAGGGAACTTGAAAGCGTTTTGGAACAAACTGTTAAAATGGCGGCGGTAACAAAGGACATTTTAAAGCACAGTAAAAGCAACCCAACGCCAGAGGTGAAGATTAACCTAAAGGAGTTGTTAAATTCAACAGCGGAAATTTTTAAATCCGTATTAAAGAAAAAGAAAATAAACGTTGTATTCAAATTTGCCCCGGAAGATTTAATGGTTAACGGAAGAAGCTCGGAGCTTGAGCAGGTGTTTATTAACTTAATAACAAACGCAATAGACGCTATTAAGGAAGAGGGGGAAATAATTATTTCCGCGCGGAGTTTGAACGGCAAGAAGGAAGTTCAAATAAAGGACAATGGCAAAGGGATTACCGAGGAAGACGTCGCCAAAATATTTTTGCCGTTTTTCACGACAAAAAAGATTGGGAAGGGATCGGGATTAGGGCTTTACATTGTAAAAAGGTTGTTGCAAAAAAATCACGCTTCGATTGAATGCGCAAGTAAAGAAGGAATAGGAACAGTTTTTACTATTATATTTGAGGATTATCGGGGTAGTAGCGAACAACGTCAATAATATCAGGGGCGAAAGGAGATGAAAAAGATATTAATAGTGGACGATGAGATCGAAATGCTTGATAGTCTTGAAAAACTTTTTAGCTTGAGGGACGATTTTGAAGTAACAACGGAAGAAGATTTTTATAAGGCTAAAGAATTGTTAAAGCGGCGCAAATTCGACTTACTGCTGACAGATTTGAAGTTAGGGGGAAAAAGCGGAATTGAGCTTTGTAAATTTGCAAAAGAAATATTGCCGTTAATAAAGGTGATTGTAATAACGGGATATGGCACGATTGAATCGGGCGTTGAGGCAATAAAATCAGGGGCTTCGGATTTCATTGAAAAACCGTTCACTTCGAAAAGGTTATTTGAAAGCATCGACAAAGCATTAAGCGGGAGCAAGTTGGAAGAAAAAGAGCCCAAAGGCGTAAAAAATTTTTTCGGGCTGATTTACAAAAGTAAGGAAATGGAAGAGATTGTAAAGACGGTACAAAGAATAGCCGATAACGATATGAACGTTGTAATTCAAGGGGAAAGCGGAACAGGGAAAGAGTTAATTGCGAGAGCTTTGCACAATTTAAGCAGAAGAAAGGAAGCGCCGTTTGTGCCCGTTAATTCCGGCGCGCTGCCGGAGAACTTATTCGAAAGCGAGTTGTTCGGCTATGAGAAAGGCGCATTCACAGGTGCTACTAAAAGCAAACCCGGATTGCTTGAGTTTGCGGATAAAGGGACATTCTTTCTGGATGAAGTTACGGACTTACCGTTAAACGTTCAAGCCAAATTGCTGAGGATGATTGAGTACAAAAAAGTAAGAAGAATTGGCGGGCAAAAGGAAATTGACCTGGACGTGAGAATAATAGCGGCTACAAATCAAAATATCGAAGAAGCCGTGAAAGCCAATAAATTCAGGGGGGATCTTTATTATCGTTTGGCGAATTTCGTAATTGAAATACCGCCGTTAAGGCAAAGGCGAGACGACATTCTCCCGATTTTCAAACATTTTTGTAACGAGCTTTGCAAGAAGGATTCCGTTCCGCCCAAAATATTTACCAAAGAAGCCGAGGAAGTAATTCGCTCTTACGACTGGCCCGGCAACGTTAGAGAGATAAGTAATTTAATTAACAAGTTGTTTATTATTTGTCCGCACGAGGTTGTAACCGACAAAGACATTAATTTACCGCCAATTAACTCTAACGTTAATTTAATTGATGGATTAGAAGAGCTACCCTACAAAGCGGCAAAGGAAAGAGTACTTGAGCAATTTGAAATCGATTATTTCAAAAGACTTTTGAACAAGCACAAAGGCAATATTTCCAGAGCCGCCAAGGAATGCGGTTTGGACAGGCGCACGATTCACAGAATAATTAAGAAGTACAATTTTATTGTCAAGAAAAAAATGTAAAGTATTTTCCCGCTTCAAATCAAATCCCTTGAGACTTCCTTCCCAAATAGTTAAGTTTGAATTTTTAATAAACATAAGTTTAAGCCATGCCGGAAAAAGAGAAACTTCGGGAATTAAGAAAAGAAATAAGCAAATTAGATTATTCTATTCTTGAATTACTTGCCAAAAGGAGAAAGTTAAGTAAAAAAGTTGTAAAATCGAAGAACAAAATAAACGCCCCGGTTAGGGACGAAAAAAGGGAAGCGGCTTTGTTGAACGAGTTGATTTCAAAGGGGAAGAAGCTTGGGCTCGAAGCGCATTTCATCATTGCGTTATTTCAAAAGATTATTGAAGATTCCGTGCGTTTGCAGGAATCGATTATTCAGGAAGATTTAAACAAATCAGAGGTTGAAAGGGATTGTATTTACGTTGCGATTCAAGGGGTGGAAGGCTCGTACAGCGCATTGGCTGCGCGAAAGTTCTTTGCCAACAGCGGAAAGGAAATTAAAATTGTAAGCAAGCGCCGGTTCGATAAGGTGGTTCAGGCTGTTGAAGACGGCGAGGCTGAGTACGCCGTGCTTCCGGTTGAAAATACAACGTCGGGCGGGATCAATGAAGTTTACGATTTGCTAATACACACAACGCTTTCGATAGTAGGCGAAGAAATTTATTCGATTAATCATTGTTTGGTTGGAGTGGAAGAAGTTCCGTTCAATAAGCTTGAAATGATTTACGCACATTACCAAGCTGCAGCTCAGTGTAGTAAGTTTTTAGAATCTTTGCCACATTGCAAAGTAAGGCATTTCGACGACACTGCAATGTCGGTTCAGGAAATTAAAGAATTAAATAATCCGAGGGTTGCGGCGATAGCTTCGGAAGAGGCGGCAAATTTGTTTGGCGTAAAAATATTGAGGCGTTCGATTGCAAATCATTCAAAGAATTACACTCGCTTTTTAATTACGGCGCGCAACAAAATTGAAGTAGACAAAAGAGTGCCGGCAAAAACAACGCTTGTAATGGCAACGTCCCACACTCCCGGTTCGCTTGTGGATGCGTTGAACGTATTTAAAAGCAGAGGGATTAATTTAACAAAGCTTGAATCCCGCCCAATACTTGGCAACCCGTTCGAGGAAATGTTTTACGTTGATTTTGAAGGTAACGTAGCAGGCGAAAAAATAAAAGAAGCGTTGGACGAATTAGGGCGATACACGAGATTCTTTAAGATTCTCGGTTGCTATCCCCTGAATGATTTTATTAAGCCACGACCTACTGTAATGGCTTTTGAAAAGACCGAAAAGAAAGCGGGTGGGAGAAAAGAAGCAGCGAAGAAATCAATAGCAATAAAGGTTAAAAAAGGTTTTAAGCTTGCAAGCCGCGAATACAAGAAAGAAGATACTATTATCAAAATAAAGGACGTAACAATTGGCGGGGAC